>NZ_JBEPDB010000091.1:0-34466 GCF_040300025.1 Dactylosporangium sp. NPDC000555
CGATCTCCGCGACCGGGCCGCGCTGCGGCGGCTGGACCGGGTCGACACCGTGGTCATCGACGCCGGCGTGCTGACCGGCGGCCGGCACGTCATCACCCACGTGGTGCCCGTACACGGAACGGTCGAGGCCGCCTGGGAGGCCGCGACGCGGCTCGTCGACGGTCCCGGCGGCACACCGCCGGCCGACGCCGACGGCTGGGCGCTCACCGACCCGCGCCGCCTGGACGCCCCGATCCCGGACGCGGTCCTGGCCGACGCGCGCTCCCACGACGGCGTCCGGGGGAAGCTGTACGCGCTGACCCGGGACCGCGGCGTCGTGGCCGTCGTGCTCGTGGAGCCGGCGCTGGATCCGCTGACCGCGGCCCTGCTCGCGTCCGGCCGCCAGGTCGGGTCGGTCCTGCTCGCCGGCGCGCCGGCCGGGATCCGCCGCCGGGTGCGGGCGGACGGCACCGTGCCCGGGGGCTCGCGCCTCGCCGGGTCGATCCGGGCGCTGCAGGCCGACGGGCACGTGGTGCTGCTCATCGGCGAGCGCAACGACGCCGCGCTGGCCGCGGCGGACTGCGGCTTCGGCGTGCTGCGTGCTGACCGCCGGCCCCCGTGGGGCGCCCACCTGATGGGCGGACCCGGCCTGGAGACGGCCTGGCTGCTGCTCGAAGCGGCGGCGGTGGCGCGGGTCGTGAGCCGGCGGAGCACCCATGTGGCGATGCAGGGTTCGGCGGCCGGCGCGCTGCTGGGGCTCGCGGACACCACGCAGCGCGGCGCCCGTCGTGCGTCGGTCGCGGCGGCCATCGCGCAGGCGGCCAACGTCGCCAGCGGGATGTGGTCGGCGCGCGGCCTGTCCCGCCGCACCCCGCCCGCCCCGCCCGTCGAGGTCGCCTGGCACGCGCTGCCCGTCGAGGAGGTCATGCGGGCCCTGGACACGTCGCCGCACGGCATCGACGAAGAGGACGCCGAGCGGCGCCGGCCGGCCCGGGTCACGGCGGGGACGCCCGCCGACGCGCCGGCCGGACGGGGGATGCTCGGCACCATCGTCGGTGAGCTCGACACGCCGCTGACGCTGCCGCTGGCCGCCGGTGCCGGCGTCTCCGCCGTGACCGGTGCGACGAGCGACGCCGCGCTGGTCGTCGCCGTCATCCTCGCCAACGCGGTGCTGTCCAGCATCCAGGACATGGCGGCCCGGCGCGCGCTGAGCCGGCTGGTGAGCGAGGCGGCGCCGCGGGTCCGGCTGCGCCGCGCCGGCGTCGAACGGGACGGCAGCATCGACGAGTTGGTGCCGGGTGACGTCATCCTGCTCGAGCCGGGCGACGCGGTGCCGGCGGACTGCCGGCTGCTGGACACCGTCGGCCTGGAGATGGACGAGTCGCCGCTGACCGGCGAGTCCGTGCCGGTCGCCAAGAGCGCGACCGCCACCCGCGCGGCCGCCATCGCCGAGCGCACCAGCATGGTGTACGCCGGTACCACCGTCGCCGCCGGATCGGCCACGTGCGTCGTGGTGGCGACCGGCCCGGACACGGAGGCCGGCCGCAACGCCCTGATGGTGCTCCAGGAACCGCCGAAGAGCGGGGTCCAGCAGCGGCTGCGCGAGCTGACCAAGGCATCGCTGCCGGTGGCGGGGGCCGCCGCGGCGGCGCTGCTCACCACCGGCGTGCTGCGGGGCCGGCTGGCCGAGTCGGTCAACAGCTCGATCGCGCTCGCGGTCGCGGCGATTCCGGAGGGGCTGCCGTTCATCGCGACCGCGGCCGAGCTCAGCGCCAGCCGCCGGCTGTCCCGGCGCAACATCCTCGTCCGCGATCCCCGCTCGATGGAGGCGATCGGCCGGGTCGACGTGATCTGTTTCGACAAGACCGGCACCCTGACCGAGGGGCGCATCGCGCTGCGCAGCGTCTCCGACGGGCGTGGCCCCGTGCCGATGGACCGGCTCACCCCGCGGCACCGGGAGATCCTCGCCACCGCGCTGCGCGCGAGCCCGACCCCGAACGGGCAGGAGACGCTGCCCCACCCAACCGACCAGGCGGTCGTGGTCGGTGCCGCGGCGGCCGGCGTCACCACCGGCGAGGCGGCCGGCGGCTGGCGCTCCGTCCGGGAGCTGCCCTTCGAGCCGGCGCGCGGGTTTCACGCCGTCCTCGGCGCGGCGGACGGCGGCCAGGTCATCAGCGTCAAGGGCGCGCCGGAGATCACGCTGCCCCGCTGCGTGAGCTGGCGCGTGGACGGGGAGGCGCGGCCGCTGACGCCGGACGACCGGCGGGCGATCGAGGCGGAGGTCGACCGGATGGCCCGGCAGGGGCTGCGGGTGCTCGCGATCGCGGAGCGGGCGGCGTCGGCGCGGCGCCGCCTCGACAACGAACGCGTCGACGACATGCAGTTCGTGGGTCTGCTCGGGCTGGCCGACCCGACCCGCCCGAGCGCCGCCGAGGCGGTCGACCGGCTGCGCCGCGCCGGCATCAAGGTGCTCATGCTGACCGGCGACCATCCCAGCACCGCGGCGGCGATCGGCGCCGAGCTCGACCTGCTCGACGGCGGCGCCGTGGTGACCGGGCCGGATCTGGACAGCGCCGAGGCGGACGACGCGATCGTCGACGCGCTGGTGTCCAAGGCGTCGGTCTTCGCGCGGGTCAGCCCCGCGCACAAGGTCGCGGTCGTCCGCGCGCTGCGCCGGGCCGGGTACAGCGTCGCGGTCACCGGCGACGGCGCCAACGACGCGCCGGCCATCCGGCTCGCCGACGTCGGCATCGCGCTCGGCGAGCAGGCCACGGCCGCGGCCCGCCAGGCGGCGGACCTGATCGTGCTGGACGGCCGGATCGAGACGATCGTCGACGGCGTGGTCGAGGGGCGCGCCATGTGGGCGTCGGTCCGCGAGTCGCTGGCGCTGCTGCTCGGCGGGAACCTCGGCGAGATCCTCTTCACCGTCGGCGGCTCCCTCGTCTCGGCGACGCCACCGCTCAACGCGCGGCAGATCCTCTTCGTCAACCTGATGACGGACCTGCTGCCCGCGATCACGGTCGCCGCGCGGCCGCCGCGGCACGTCAGCCCCGACCAGCTGGTCCGCGAGGGGCCGGAGGCCTCGCTGGGCACGGCGCTGACCGGCAACGTGATCCGCCGCGCGGTCGCGACCTCGGCCGCGACGGCGGGGGCCTGGCTGAGCGCGAAGGCGACCGGGACGGCGGCGCGCGCCAGTACGGTAGCGCTCGCCTCCCTGGTCGGCGCGCAGCTGGGCCAGACCGCGCTGCTCTCCGGCGGGGACCCGGTGGTCCTCGGCGCCGCCGGCGCCTCCGCGGCGGCGCTGGTCGGTGTCGTGCAGACCCCGGGCCTGAGCCAGTTCTTCGGCTGCCGGCCGATCGGGCCCGTCGCCTGGGGGATCGTCCTGGCCGCGACGGCGGCCGGCACGACGCTCGGGGCGCTGCGGCTGCCCGTACCGCTGCCGCGGCGGCCGGCGGTGGTACGGCCCTGAACACCAGGGGGACCAGAGCCTGGCTCTGGTCCCCGACCGACGTTTCCCGCTCACCGCGCGGCTGGCTGCTCACCCCTCGCCGGCGTGCCTGCGCCAGTCCCGCATCGCGTCACGGACCTTGTCGAACACCGCGATCGGCGGTCCGGCGAACAGGTTCGCGACGGCCGATTCCCCGGTCCCCGGACGCGTCGGGGCCGGCGCCTCCGCCGCCTCGAAGGCACGCCCCGACCGGCGCAGCCGATCCGCCGGCTGGCCGTGTGCGACGGGTGTGCCGACCGGCCCGGCGTCAGGCGGCGCGCTGCAGCCGGCCGAACGTGCTCTGGTGGAACACCAGCGGCGGGACGCTGCGGTCGGCGTCGAGGGCATGGACGCTGAGCAGGACGATGTCGTGGTCGCCCGCCGGGATCTCGCGTTCGATGCTGCAGTCGAGCCAGGCGCAGGCGCCGTCGAGCAGGATCTCGCCGCCCCGCGTCGCTCGCCACGTCACGCCGGAGAAGCGGTCGCCGCCGCGCAGGCTCAGCTGGCGGCCCAGGTGCTCCTGGTGCGCGGCGAGCACGCTGACCCCCAGCCGGTCCGCGCGGCGCAGCGTCGGCCAGGTGGTCGACGTCCGGGCGATGCAGACCGAGACGAGGGGCGGGTCGAGCGACACCGACGTGAATGAGTTGGCGGCGAGGCCGACGGGTGCGCCGTCGACCAGCGCGGCCACGGCCGTGACGCCACTGGGGAACGCGCCGAAGACCCGGCGCAGCTCGGTGGGGTGCAGCACCGCGCTCATGCTCATGTCGATGCCCTGCCTTCCGTCGGGCCGAGGTCGGCGGCCCGGTCGAGGAAGAGTGCTATGGCGTGCGGCCGGAGGAGCTGCCGAGCCGGCCGCACCGCACAACTCTAGCATCGTCCCTATCGGATCAATAGGATTTGAACCCCGTCTTGCGTGCCGGCCACCGATCGCGAATCGCGGTCGATGATCGACGCGCGTGCCTGAACAGCCGGCGTCTACGATCGCGTCGCGGGAGAACGGTATGCGCGGATGAAGAGGTCGGCCGCGTCGATGCAGATGTCGTCGATCTCGCCGGGGGAGATGGCGACCGTGCCGTATTTCGACCGCTGCTGGCCCTCATATGTCAGCAGCGACACGAAGTGTGCGGCCGCCCGGGCCGGTCGCTCGGCGACCAGGTCGCCCCGGGCGGCGAGCAACGCGATTCGCTGAGTCAGAAACCCCAGCAGCTTCGGCGCCGAGCCGGCCTCGCCGTCGCCGCACGAGCGGTGCAGCGCCGGATGGTGGGCCACCTCGGCGATGATGAGCCGGCGCAACGCCGACACCTGCGGGTCGAGGGCCGTGCTCAGGAACTGCCGGCCCAGCACGAGCAGGTCCTGCTCCAGCGCAGCGGGGTCGTCGAGCAGGGACTCGTCGAACTCGGTGGCCCGATCCGCGCCGCTGCGCGCCTCGTCGACCACGGCGATGAAGAGCCGCTCCTTGTCGCCGAAGTGGTTGTAGATGGTCTGCTTGGAGACCCCGGCCTCCGTCGCGATGGTGTCGAGGTTGGCCCGCTCGTAGCCGGCCGTGACGAAGATGTGGGTCGCGGCCCGCATGATGGCGGCGCGCTTGCCCGGCAGGCCGCGAGGAGCCTCGACGGGTGTTGCCGCTGTCGTCATGTGCACCCCCTGGCCCGCCATCGTACTGGACCGTGCGGTCCAGATCGGCGCCACCGCGCCCGGTTGACCCTACTAGACTAGTAGGTCTAAAGTCCTGGACCGATCAGTCCATTAGATGGAGGTGACCATGGAGACCGACCGCAGCGGCCCTGACTGGGCCGTGCTGTCCCTGCTCTGCCTCGGGCAGGTGATGGTGGTGCTCGACGTGTCGATCGTGAACGTCGCACTGCCCGCGATCCGCTCCGACCTCGGCTTCAGCGAGTCCGGGTTGCAGTGGGTCGTCAACGCTTACGCACTGGCCTTCGCCGGATTCCTGCTCCTCGGCGGCCGGGCCGCCGACCTGCTCGGCCGGCGCCGGATGTTCGTCACCGGGCTGGCGGTCTTCACCGCCGCGAGCCTTGTCGGCGGACTCGCGCAGGACCAGCTCACCCTGGTCCTCGCCCGCGGCGCGCAGGGCATCGGCGGCGCGATCCTGTCACCTGCCACGCTCACCCTGCTCACCACGACCTTCGTCGAGGCGCCCAAGCGGGCCCGGGCGATGGCCGCGTGGAGCGCCGTCTCCGGTGGCGGCGCCGCGCTCGGCTCGGTGCTCGGCGGCGTGCTCACCGACCTGGTCAACTGGCGCTGGATCCTCTTCGTCAACGTGCCGATCGGCGTCGGGGCGATCCTCGCGGCGCGGGCACTGCTGCCGGAGAGCCGCGCCGAGCGGACCACCCGTGGCCTCGACCTGCTCGGCTCCGCGCTCGTCACCGCCGGGCTCGTCGCGGTCGTCTACGGCACGGTCAACAGCCAGGCCCACGGCTGGGGCGACGCGGTGACCCTCGGGCCGCTGCTCGGCGGGGTCGCGTTGCTGATCTGGTTCGTCCTGCACGAGGCGAAGATCGCCGCGGCGCCGGTCGTACCGCTGCGCCTGTTCGCCAACCGGGGCGTCACCATCGCCAACCTGGTCATGTTCTGGCTCGGCTGCGCCGTCATCGCGCACTTCTTCTTCCTGTCGCTGTACCTGCAGAACGTCCTGGGGTACGACCCGCTGCGGGCCGGCCCGGCGTTCCTGCCCGGCGCGATCGCGATGACCGCCGGTGCCTACGCCGGACCGCCGCTGCTGAAGCGGGTCGGCGTCCGGCCGCTGCTGATCGGCGGGCCGCTGCTGTCCGGCGTGGGGCTCGGCCTGCTGGCGCTGATCCCGGTCGACGGCCGCTACGCCGCGCACCTGCTGGCCCCGATGATCCTGGTGACGCTCGGCGCCGGCATCGCGATGACGCCGCTGGCGATCACCGCCACGTCCGGCATCGAGCGGCACGAGGCGGGGCTGGCCTCGGGCGTCATCAACACCACCCGGCAGGTCGGCGGCTCGATCGGCCTGGCGGTGCTGGCCACCGTGGCCACGACGAGGGCCTCGTCGCTGCTGGCCCACGGCACGGCGCAGGCAAGTGCGGTCGTGTCCGGATACCGGCTGGCGTTCCTCGTGGCCGCGGTGTTCGCCGTGCTGGGCGCGTTGACCTCGCTCGCCGCGCCGGGCCCGGCGCCAGCGCCCGTCCAGCCGGCGGCGCGCCGGACCGAGCCGGTCGAGGCCGGCTCGTGAAGCAGCGGCGGCCGGGCGGTACGAGCGCTGGACCGCGACGATTGGCGACCGCTCGCGAACATCCTGGAGGAGGTCGGAGATGAGACTGTCCATTCTGGACCAGTCACCGGTCGGCGACGGGTACTCGCCCGCGCAGGCCCTGCACAACACGGTCGAGCTGGCGGAGCTTGCCGACCAGCTCGGCTACACCCGGTTCTGGGTCGCCGAGCACCACGCCATGCACTCGCACGGCAGCAGCGCGCCGGAGGTCGTCGTGGCGACGATCGCGGCTCGGACGTCGCGGATCCGGGTCGGGTCGGGCGGGGTACTGCTCGGGCACTACAGCCCGTACAAGGTGGCCGAGGTGTTCCGCACCCTCGAGGCGCTGCACCCGGGCCGGATCGACCTCGGCATCGGCCGGTCGTCCGGCTCCAGCCCGCTGGAGAGCTACGCGCTGCGAAGCGTGCGCAGCCTCACCCCAGCACCGGACGAGTTTGACGACAAGCTGGCCGAGCTGCTCGCGTTCATGACGGACAGCCTGCCGGCCGGGCACCCGTTCCACGGCGCGGTGGTCACCCCGGCCGGTACCGGCGTGCCCGAGGTGTGGCTGCTGGGCTCCAGCCCGCGCAGCGCGGTCGCCGCGGCCCAGCTCGGCCTGCCCTACGCCTACGCGCACTTCATCAACCCGGCGCCGACGCGCGAGGTGTTCGCCGACTACCGGGCCAGCGGCGGCGGCGCCGGCAGAGCGATCCTCGGCATCGGGGTGTACTGCGCCGATACCGACGCCGAGGCGGAGCGCGTCTACGCCACCCAGCGGGCGTTCCGTCGCCGGCTCGTCCGCAACGACGTGCGGCCGGTGCCCAGCTCCGAGCAGGCGCTGCTGGAGCTGGCCGACGGCGACGACCCGCTCGGCACCGAGCGGTTCGAGTTCCCGCGCTACGTCCACGGCACCCCGGACCGGGTCCGTGACCAGCTCCTCGCCATCGCCGAGGCGACGGGGGCGAAGGAGCTCATCGCGCTCGCCACGATCCACGACCACCGGGACCGCCTGCGCTCCTACGAGCTGCTCGCCGAGGCGTTCGCGCTGAACCCGCTGCCTGCCTGACCATCGCGCATGTCAGGACCGCGCGGTGTTCCTGGGCAGGGTCAGGCTGACGGTGAACCCGCCGCCGGGGGTGTCGTGGCAGCGCAGCGTGCCGCCCATGGCTTCGGTGAGCGCCTGCGCGGTACGCACGGGAAGGCTGCCGTCCGGGGCCGGACCGGTCGCTCCCCGCGCTGCCCCCGGGGGGCGTGGCCCGTGCGGGACCGGCACGCCGGGGCCATGGTCGATGATGTTGATCGCGAGGCTGTCGGGCAGCACGCTCACGGTCACCCTGGCCGGCGCGGTGCACGGGTTGCGGTCCAGGGCGTTCGTCGCGAGGCTGGTGACCGCGCGGGTGAGCAGGTTGGCGTCCGCGATGACGCCCGGCACGTCCTCGGGAGTCTCCACGACGATGTCGTGTCCTCCCGGCCCGAGATCGTCGAGCGCCGCCGACAGGACGTCGTCGAGCTCGACGGGGCGCAGATGGATGTCCAGCGCTCCCGCGCGGGCCTGGGCCAGGTCCTGCAGGTCGGTCAGGCAGGTCGCGATGCGGGCCAGGCTGGCCTGGCCGGTGGCGGCCAGCTCGTGCCGCTGTTCGGTGCTGATCCTCTTGTGGGTCCCGAGTCGGTCCAGCGTGTCCTGCATCTGCGCCAGCGGAGCCCGCAGTTCCCGCTGGGTGGCCAGCAGCATCGTGGTGCGCGCGTTGTCGGCGGCGATCTGCTGGTCGGCGTCGGCGGCACGCGCGGCCAGCTGCTCGCGATCCAGGCAGGCGGCGATCTGCTCGGCGCAGGCCACCAGGACCCGCTGGTCGCTGCCGCCGAGGACGCGGCCTCGCCCGGCCAGGGTGAGGGTCTGTCCGACCGGGACGCTCGTGTCGGCGTCGGCGGGATGCTCCGGTGGCCGCTCGCCCGACGAGGCCAGCACGTGCCAGGCCTGTCCGGGGCCACTCGCAGGCGCCCGGTCGAGCAGGCTGACCGCGTCCAGCCCGAAGAGCTGCCGAATCTGCTCCAGCTGGGCCGGCAGGTTGGGCCCGCCCAGCGCGGCGCCGGCCATGGTGCTCAGCGCACCGGCTTCCGCCGACGCGCGCGCGGCGCGGCGGGTCTGCCGGGCCGCGGTCTCGATCGCCCAGCTGACGAGCGTCGCGACGACGACGAAGACGACCGTCGCCGCCGCGTCGTCGGCTCTGGCGATGGCCAGGCTGTGCAGCGGGGGCGTGAAGTAGTAGTCGGCCAGCAACGCGCCCGCCACCGCCGTCGCCAGTGCCACGTACAGCCCCCCGGTCAGCGCCACCACGATCACGGGGAGCAGGTAACCCAGGAGGGCGCTGGACAGCGCGAACCGCCCCTGCAGCCCGACCATGGTGAGGGCGGGCAGCAGCAGTACCGCCAGTGCGGCACCGGCCACGTATCGCCGCACGCCGAACCCGCGACCCGCGCGTGGCAGGCGCAGCCCGGGCGGGCCGGCCGCGTGCTCGTGCGTGACCATGTGTACGTCGATCGACCCGGACAAGCGGGTGACGCGGACACCCACGCCCTCGCCCGTCAACGCCGCCGCCGGCCACCCTCGGCGACTGGCCCCCAGCACGATCTGCGTGGTGTTCTCGGCCTGGGCGAACTGGATTATCGCCCTGGCCACGTCGTCGCCGACGATCTGGTAATAGCGGCCGCCCAGCGACTCCACGAGCGCCCGCTGGGCGGCCAGCGCCGGTTGGTTGCCCAGGGCCAGCCCGTCGCACGGCATCACATGCACGGCGAGCAGATCGGCGCCCTGGATGCGCTCCGCGACGCGGGCGGCCCGCCGGATCAGGGTCTCGCCCTCTGGGCCGCCGCTGAGCGCCACCAGGATCCGCTCACGGGTCTCCCATCCCGTGGCGATGCCATGCTCGGCCCGGTACCGCCGCAGGCCCTCCTCGACCCGATCGGCCAGCCACAGCAGGGCCAGCTCCCGCAGTGCCGTCAGGTTTCCGGGCCGGAAGTAGTGGGTCAGCGCCGCCTCGATCCGGTCCGGCGGGTAGACGTTGCCGTGCACCATCCGCCGCCGCAGCGCCTCCGGCGTCATGTCGACCAGCTCGACCTGCTCCGCCCGCCGTGCCACCGCATCCGGCAACGTCTCCTGCTGGGTGACCCCGGTGATCTGGCGTACCACGTCGTTGAGTGACTCCAGATGCTGGATGTTGAGGGTCGTGACCACGTCGATGCCGGCGTCGAGCAGTTCCTCGACGTCCTGCCAGCGCTTGGCGTTCCGGCAGCCCGGAACGTTGGTGTGCGCCAGCTCGTCGATCAGCGCCACCCGCGGGTGCCGGGCCAGCACCGCGTCCAGATCCATCTCGGTGAACCGGGCGTCGCGGTATTCGCACTCGCGACGGGGCACCACCTCGAGCCCGTCGGCCATCGCCGCGGTCAGCTTCCGGCCGTGTGGCTCCAGGAACCCGATCACCACGTCGGTGCCCCGGGAGCGGCGGCGCTGGCCCTCGGCCAGCATCGCGTAGGTCTTGCCCACCCCGGGCGCCGCGCCCAGATAGATCCGCAAGCGACCTCGTGCCACCGAGGACCCCCCACCGCAGGAACACCATCTCCTCCAGTATGGGACTCGTACCTTGGTTCTCGTAACTTGGTTGAGGCATCTCAAACCGCCTGCGGCTGATCCGTGCGGTGGGGTGGACCATCGCGATCGGACACCTCGCCCCCGGTCGCCCGGCTCAGATGACGGACGCCGCGCACAGCGCGCCGAACGCTCCGATCGAGAAGAGCGTGCGGACCAGGTGGAGGCGCACCCACGGCCGCTCGAACCGGGCCCGCACCGCGGCCGGGTCGCCCACCCGGTCCGCCGCGCCGGCCGCGTCGAGCTGGACGTTGAGCGGGATGTTGCCGCGCACGGTGATGCCGAAGGCGACGAGGTACAGCACGAGCCCCGCGACGATGAGGACCAGGCGGGTGGTTTGCCCGGCGCCGATGTGCAGCACCAGGGCGAGCGCGGTGAACAACACCGAGCCCACGAAACTCAGCGCGAACCAGCCGTTCTGGATGGCCGAGTTGATGCGCTGCATGACGTCGATGAACACCCGGTCCTCGGTGCGGCCCAGCGCCAGCATGACCGAGCAGGCGTAACTGTAGAAGAGGCCCGCGATGAGACCCGTGGTCAGGGTGGCGAACACGAGCGCCGCCGCACGAACCAGCTCCATACCGATCGTCCCTTCATGTGCCGGTCCATAACCGTAGCCATTGCCGCGTGGACCTGGAGCCCACTACGGTGGCAGGTGTGAGCAGCCTGGAAGCGCCACGGGTCGCCACCCGGCGCGATATCGCGCTCGCTGTGGCCGTCGCGTGCTTGTCGCTCGCGGCCGTGTGGTGGTCAACGCGATCGTCGCTGACCGCTCTCGGTAACTCCCAGCAGATCCGGGCGTGTCCGGCGATCTACCCGGCCCCGCCGTCGTGCTACCCGGCCTGGCACATCCAGGTGGCCGCGCTCGTCACGCTCGCCGTCCTGGCAGTGCTGACCGGTGCTGTCATCGCAGCACGCTGGGCGCGGGGCCGAGCGACACCAGCCATCCTCGCGGTCGTAGCGCTCGCGGGGCTGTTGGCCTGGTGGGTCGCCGCCGATCCGAACCGGTTCCTGCCCATCTGGTGAGGCTGTCGCTGGTGGACCAGGCGTTGGAGGTACTCATGGCCGAGGTGGCGCTGCGGCCGGTCGACGACTCCGACCTGGATGCCCTGTTCGAACAGATGCGGGATCCCGAGTCGGTCCGGATGGCCGCCTTCGTTGCCAGAGATCCCGATGACCGCGCCGCCTTCGATGCCCACATGGCAAACATCAGGACGTCGCCTGATGTGACCATCCGCGCGGTAACCGTCGATGGGCGGCTCGTCGGCATTGTCGGCAGCTTCGTCGTCGACGGCGATACCGAGGTCACGTACTGGATCGACAGCTCTTTCTGGGGCCGGGGCATCGCCGGCCGAGCGCTCGCCCTGCTGCTGGAATCGGTTCGCGTGCGGCCGCTGTTCGCCCACGCCGCGAGCGACAATGTGAGGTCGCTCAGGGTACTGCGGAGGGCAGGATTCGCGATCGTAGGCACGGAGATATCGTTCGCCAAGGCGCGAAATGCGGAGATCGAGGAAACGATCCTGCGCCTCGACGAGCCCGCGACTTACTGATTTCGGCTACGCGGACGGTCGGTCGCGGTGGCGGTCTATGCGCCGGCCGACGCCGGAATCGGTATACTTCCCGATCCTGGTCTTCCGCGGTGACACCAGGAGACCGGCCAGCTCGACGACGACTACCCGAATTGCCGTGAGGTGTTCGCTGACGTCCTGCTGATGGGCCGGCGGCGAGAGCGGACTGCCGCGCCTGGCGCTGGCGTTCGACCGGTTCACCGAGGTGTTGCTGTCCGCGTGGGTCCACACCGCAAAGCATCGTGTGGTCGCGGCCGCTTGCCGGAGGATCGACGCCCACGACGGTGACCGTCAGCCAGGACGCGGCCGGGCGCTGGTTCGGCGGGCCGCTGACCGTGGCCGCCGCACCGGCGGTGCCGCAGCCGCCGCTTGCCGCGACAGTGATCCTGCTGGGCATCCTCTGGATCGGGCTGGGATTCTTATCCCGGCCACAACGCGTCGGCGCCCTGCGGCATGGCCGCTACCGTCGGCGGCATGTGAACATGCCCGCGGGCTCGGCACCGCGCGCGGCAGCACGTCCGTTGCCGGCGGCCGCCGGCGCCCCGGCGGCCAGCACTGCCATGGTCAGCGTCACCCCGGTTGCCGAGTGGCGGGGCCAGCCGCCGAGGTGCCGCCACCGCACCCCACCGCGAGCCCTCGGTACCCGCAAGCCGTGATCCCGCAGGCCTGGCAGCCCGAACGGCGATCTCGAAACGCGGTCCCGGTCAGGACACAACGCACCGGACTGGCCGACAGCATCGGCCGGCTCGCTGGGCGATGCGCCGTGGCGCCCCGCGTGGCCGACCCCGGCAATCAGTCGTCCACCTGGCGGAGTCGACGCTGACCGCGGCCCAACGCGCACGGAGACCGAGACACCGCTGGAAGGTGGCAACATGAATAGCGGTGTCGCCCGCGTCGGTGACACCGTGCGTCTGCCGGTCGGTGCCTGGACACCAGCCGTGCCGTGCACGCTCAGCATCGACGTGCGCGCATTCAGCGTCAATTTCGGCACGCACATTCTTTCCTGTTCGTATGCGCGCGCCCTCTGCAACAAATACAGTGCTGGCCACTGGCGATCCGGATGCCGGCATCGAGTCGCGTTGCGTGTCGGCAACGCTATGTAGAGCGGCATGCGTGTGCATCATCTGACATTATGGACTGCCGTTTGGGGCGGTGGTTTCGGTCGGGTTCTGGGATAATCAAATCATGGGGCAGCTGGGATTTTTTTCAAGGGCGGAGTTGGCTGCCATGCGTGACAAAACCAGGTCACGTCGTTATTTTCCGGCGAAGGAGCAGTTCCGCCGGGAGTATGCGCGGCATCGGGAATGGGGCCTGGCCAGACGTCACGCCGAGAAGCTCCGCCGTGTCCGCGGCGACACCCCGCCGGCGGTCAGCGACCAGCGGGACGGCTCGGCGCACGGATCGGTGCACGGATCGGTGCACGGGCCGGTGCACGGGCCGGTGCACGGGCCGGTGCACGGATCGGTGCAGGGGCCGGTGGAGGGGTCAGTGCCGCCCTCGCCGCCGCCGGTCACGCCACCGGAACAGGCGCAACGTCCCGCGAGCGGCACTGCGGCAAACGACTGCGATCCCGCACCGCGCCAGGTGGGCGGCGACGGAAGGCCCGGTCCTGGCCCGAAGCGTCGTCGCGCATCCACGCCGCAGCTGCGCCGGCCCGCCGGTCCGGCAACGCATCGAATGGTTGGCGGAAATACACGGCCACCGGTGCAGCGCGGCCGTTTTTCGACAATGCCGCGCACGGCCGGGCGGAATTTCCGCCGAATGCTCCGCACGGCGGGAACAAGCGACCGTTGTCCCCATGGACCGCCGGTGTTGATTCCCGTATGTCTCGACGCGTACATTGGCGGTTGCGGACCGTGACGAGCGGCGGCAGGCGACTGCGATGATTCCCCGGGTGGGGATGGAGGCTGTGGATGGTCGGCTGGGCGCGCACGCACGAGGAGTGAGCCGCGAGTAAGATCTCGCCATGCGAGCCCACTCATCTTCCTCCAACGCCATGACCGTCGACTACGGCATTCCCGCCAAGTTTGCTCGCGTCGGATTCACATTCGACGACGTGTTGCTGATTCCGGCGGCGTCCGCCACGTTGCCGCAGTTCGCCGAGACGCGCACTCGGATCACGCCGAAGATCGAGTTGGAGATTCCGATTGTGTCCGCCGCCATGGACACTGTCACCGAGGCGCGGATGGCCATCGCGCTGGCCCGGATGGGGGGCATCGGCATTCTGCATCGTAACCTTTCGATCGACCAGCAGGTGGCCGAGATCGACACGGTCAAGCGGTCGCAGTCCGGGATGATCGTCAACCCGGTCACGCTGCGGCCGGACGCGCCGGTCACCGACGCTCTGGAGGTAATGGCGCGCTACCGCGTGTCCGGCCTGCCCATCATCGACGACGACCGCCGGCTCGTCGGCCTGCTGACGAACCGTGACCTGCGCTTCATCGACGACCGGGAACAGCCCGTCCGGGACGTGATGCGTCCGCTGCCGCTCGTCACCGCCGCGGTCGGCACCACGCTCGAGCAGGCCCAGGCCATCATGCGCGAGCACCGGATCGAGAAACTGCCGCTGGTCGACGAGAACGGCCGGCTCGAGGGCCTGATCACGGTCAAGGATATCCGCAAGAAGCTCGAGCACCCGCGCAGCTCCGAGGACACACGCGGCCGGCTGCGCGTCGGGGCGGCCGTCGGCGCGGGGCGGGACGCGATCGACCGTGCCGAGGCGCTCGTCGCCGCCGGCGTGGACGTCATCGTCGTCGACACGGCCCACGGCCACTCGCAGGGCGTGCTCGACACGGTCAAGACCATCAAGAGCTCGTGGGACGTCGAGGTCATCGGCGGCAACATCGCCACCGCGGAGGCGGTCGAGGCGCTGGCCGATGCCGGCGCCGACGCGGTCAAGGTCGGCATCGGACCCGGTTCGATCTGCACGACCCGGGTGGTGGCCGGCGTCGGCGTGCCGCAGCTGTCGGCCATCTACGACTGCGCCCAGGCCGCCGCTCCGCGCGGCGTCTTCGTCATCGCGGACGGCGGCATCAAGCTCTCCGGCGACATCTCGAAGGCGATCGCCGCCGGCGCCGACGCGGTGATGATCGGCAGCATGCTGGCCGGCACCGACGAGACGCCCGGCGAGGTCGTCGTGCACAAGGGCGAGCGCTTCAAGGAGTACCGTGCCATGGGCTCCGTCGCCGCGATGCGCGGCCGGTCGTACTCCAAGGATCGCTACTTCCAGGGCCACGTGCGGGAGGCCGAGAAACTGGTGCCGGAGGGCATCGAGGCGCGGGTGCCCTACCGCGGTCCGGTGTCGTCGATCGTGCACCAGCTCGTCGGCGGCCTGCGCGCCGCGATGGGATACTGCGGAAGCCCGACGATCGCCGACCTCAAGAACGCCGAGTTCGTGCGGATCTCCGACTCCGGCCGGCGTGAGAGCCACCCGCACGACGTGACCATGACGGTCGCCGCGCCGAACTACTCGGGCTGACGCACGCGCCGCCCGTGACGCGCGGACGGGTTCCCGGCCGGCGGCCCCACGGTCACCGCGGTGATCGGCGACGCCGGCCGGTTCCACGCTTTCCACGCTCACGAATCCGGCAGGGCAGGCCACCTCGCGTGCCGGCCGTGCGGCATCATCGCCTTCAGTCCGTCGCCGAAGCCGTGCGGACAGTTTTGCTCAGGGTCGCCACGAGGGCGAGCAGCGTGAGCCATCCGGCCAGGACGATGGTCAGCGCCGGCGCTCCGAGCAGCCCGATCAAGGCGCCGCTGGCCATGGTGCCGATCGCCGCGCCTCCGGTGGTGAGCGTTTCGATCGCGCTCGTGACTCGGCCGCGTAGCGCGTCGGGGGTGACGGCGAGCCGATAGGAGTCGAGGGCGACGGTGTAGACGGGCGCGACCACCGATTCCACGAACGCCACGACCGCCAGCAGCCACCACGTCGGCGCCACCGCGTAGAACGGAAAGGCCAGCGCTTCGACCCACAACATCGTGATGGACAGTGCCCCGAGCGGAAACCGGCGGGTGAGCGCGGGTGCCAGCAGGCTGCCGAGCAGGGCGCCGGCGCCCGCGGCGGTGAACACCATGCCGACCTGGGTGGGGCTCGCGTCCAGACGCCTGGCCAGCATGATGATCAGCAAGTAGCCGGCGCCGTACCGCAGGCTGTCCGCCGCGTCGATCAGGGCCAGCGTCCGGATCACCGGTTTGCGCCACAGCCAGGCCAGCCCGCCACCGATGTCGATCAGGAGTACGCGCGGCGACGCCGGCGTCGTGGCCTGTGCCTGCTGGAAGCCGGCGCGGATGCCGCGCAGGGACGCGGCCGAGGCCAGGAACGAGACGGCGTTGAACGTGAACGGGAGCATCCGGCTCACGGCGAAGGCGATGCCGGCCACGGAGCCGCCGACGATGCGAAGCGCGTTGGACATCGCCCCGGCCGCTCCCAGCGCGCTGGGCAGGTCGCGGTTACTGACGATGTTCGGCAACGCCGAACTGTTCGCCGCCCCGAACATGGTGCTGAGCGCACCGTTCAGCACCGCGACGGCATACAGCTGCGGCATGCCCAGCACGCCGAGCGCCGCGGCGACCGGAATGGTGGCGGTGAGCAGTCCACGCCCGATCTCGCACCAGATCATCGTGGCCTTGCGATCCCACCGGTCGACCAGAGCTCCCGCCACCAGCCCGAAGACAAGGTAGACCACGGTCTGCAGACCGAGCAGGACACCGGCCTGCGTCGAGGACCCGGTCAGCGCGATGACGAGCAGAGGTAGGGCGAGGAACTGCAGCGAGTCGCCCAGCTGTGAGACCAACCGTCCCCCGAGCAGGAGCCGGAAGTCGTGCTGACGCCACACGGATCGAGGCGGCGCCGACGTGAGGTTGTCCATGGTGAGCTCCGATTGATGAATGCGCCTGTTCGGCGTGCCGTCATGGGCTGGACAGACACGCAGGCACCGCGACGCACGGCATCGCAGCGAAGGCGACGGTCACCGGAAACCGATGATCACCAAAAGCCGCCGGAAATGGACAGACTCCACCCGCGTGTCGAAGCCTGACAGCTAAACGTCACGGGGCGAGAACACGAGTCAAGACCGTACGGGGCGACGCGACCGCCGGCAACACGAATTCGGCCCTTGCCGGGTGCGCCGGTTGTGGGATGTCTCATTCTGATCTTGTCGGTGCGGTTGACCTCTGCGTACTCTGCCGGAGCCGTGGTGCTCGGGAAGTCCGGTGGAACGCCGGCGCGGCCCTCGCCACTGTGATCGGGAGTCTCCGGCATCCACCTTCGTGGGGTCACTGGGCAGTTCTGCCTGGGAAGGCCGGCCGGGGACGCACCTCCCGTCAGCCAGGAGACCGGCCACGGCACGCACGTGTACGCCCTGTCCACGAGGTGCTGGAAGGCTGATGTCTCGAATGCTGTCCTTTTCCCGGGCGGCGGCGCTGGCCGCCGTGCTGTCCCTCGCGCTCGCCGGTTGCGGCGGCGCAGATCCGGTCGTGGCGTCCGACGAGCCCGCCGCCGAACAGACGTTGCGGTTCCTGACGGTCAACATGCCGAGGTCGCTCGATCCGGTCCACATCGACGCGCAGCGGATCCTCGAGAACGGCCTGGCCGAGTCGCTGGTCGTCCAGAACGACGACGCCACCCTGCGGCCAGGTCTGGCCGCGTCATGGCGGACCGTCGAGCCGACCGTGTGGGAGTTCGCACTCCGCGGCGGGGTGAGGTTCTGGAGCGGGGCGCCGGTCGACGCCGCCGCGGTCAAGGCGTCCCTGGAGCGGCACAAGGCGAAGAACCCGCGCGCCAAGTCGATCCTCGGCGCGATGGAGTTCACCGCGGCCGACGCCACCACGCTGCGGGTCACGACGAAGACTCCCGACCCCGGGCTGGCGTTCCGGCTCACCACGTACGGCATACACAACGCCGCCGAGGCGGACCGGCGCGGCGACGAGTTCAACCGCAACCCCGACCTGACCGGGTTCATGAAGCCCGTCCAGTTCGTGCCGGGGGAGACGCTGATCGCCGAGGCGGACCCGGACTACTGGGACAAGCCCGAAGGCGGGATCAAGCTCAAGCGGATCGAGGCCCGGCTCGGCTCCGACCCGCAGGCCCGGATGCTCGCGCTGCGCTCCGGCGACGCCGACGCCGAGTTCAACGTCGAGATCGATCAGCGCCTGCAGTACGAGAAGTCCGGCACGAAATTCACCGTGTACTCGCCGGCGCCGACCACCCGCAACATCTGGCTGAACACGGCGAAGGTTCCCGCGTTGCGGGACAAGGCGGTCCGGCAGGCCCTCGATCTGGCGGCCGACCGCAAGGAACTGGTGGACGGACTCAACCACGGCTACGCCAAGGCGGCGACCGGACACTTTCCCGCCGGGCTGCCCTATGCCGTGGATTCCGGCACGAGCACCGACGTCGCCAAGGCGGCGGCGATCCTCGACGCCGCCGGCTGGTTGCCCGGCCCGGACGGGGTACGAGCGAAGGACGGCACCCGGCTCCACTTCAAAATCCTGACGTACACCGTGTTCCAGCCCCTGGCGATCGCCCTGCAGAGCCAGTGGAAGAAGGTCGGCATCTCCACCGAGCTCGCCCCGGTCGAGACCACCGCCTCCAACCAGATGATGCTCGACGGCAACTTCGAGATCGCCACGTACTGCTCGTGCGGCTCGGCCACCGGCGACATCGCCGGACAGCTGCGCTCGTTCTACCGCACCGGCGTCGTGTCCAACTACGGCGGCTACAGCAACCCGCAGGCCGACGCGCTCATCGACCAGCTCGGCACCGAGTTCGACCAGGCGAAGCAGGCCGAGCTGGCCAAGCAGGTGCAGCGGATCCTGCTCGACGACGTCGCGCTGGTCTACCTGTACGCCTCGACGCAGTGGGGCGCGGCCTACGCACCCCGGGTGCGCGGTGTGGAGCCGAACCTGTCGCGGCGGATCCTGCCTGGCATGTGGCTGGCGCGGTAACCGGCCCGATGCTCCGTTACGCCGCCGTGCGGCTGGCCGCGACGGTGCCGGTACTGCTGGGCATCTCGATCGTGCTGTTCACGATGATCCGGCTCATCCCCGGTGACCCGAGCCACGCGATCCTGCTGTCCATGGTGGAGCCGGGCGCCGACATCAGCCGCCTGCAGGAGGATCTCGCCACGCTGCGCCGTGACCTCGGCCTGGACGAGCCGTACCCGGTGCAGTACGTCCACTGGCTGACCAGCGTCCTCACCGGGAACCTCGGTACGTCGCTGCGCAGCGGCGCCCCGGTCCTCGACGAGCTGTGGATGCGGCTGCCGGCGACGCTCGAACTGGCCGGTGCCGCGCTCGTCGTCATGGTCCTGGTCGCGGTGCCGGCCGGGATCGCGGGGGCGGTGTGGCACGGCCGGCTCGCCGACCGGGTCGCCCGCATGGTGACCCTGCTGGGGGTGTCGGTGCCGGGATTCCTGCTCGGGCTGCTGCTCATGTACGGGTTCTCCGTCGGCCTCGGCTGGTTCCCCACGTACGGGCGGGGCACACCGGCGCACCTGGTGCTGCCGGCCGTCACACTGGGCCTCGGCCTGGCCGCCGGGGTGTCCCGGTTGCTGCGGGCGAGCCTGCTCGATGCGCTGTCCCAGCCGTACGTGGCGACCGCCGAGGCCAAAGGGCTGCCATGGCGGGTCATCGTGCTGCGGCACGCGTTGCGCAATGCGTTGCTGCCGGTGTGCACCAGCGCCGGACTCATCGTCTCGGGCCTGCTCGGCGGCGCCGTCGTGGTGGAGACCGTGTTCTCGTGGCCGGGCATCGGCCGGTACGTCGTCGACTCCATCACCGGGCGCGACTACCCGGTCATCCAGGCGTTCGCCATCGCCATGGCCCTGGCGTACGTCCTGATCAACCTCGCCGTCGACCTCGGCTACCGGCTGATCGACCCCCGGGTGCGGGTGGAGGGGGCCGGATGAGGACGCTTCACCGTCTTGTGGCGATCCCGCGCCGGGACCGGCTCGCCGGTGTGCTGCTGGTCGTCCTCGCGGTCGTGGTGGCGGCGGTCGCGGCCGCACCGTGGCTGACCGGCGCCGACCCGACGGCCGTGAGCTACCTCGACGCGACGCTGCCGCCGTCGGCCGCGCACCCGTTCGGCACCGACAACTACGGGCGCGACCTGCTCGCCCGCGTGCTGTACGGCGGGCGGGCCTCCCTGGCCACCGCCGCCGTCACCGTGGCGGTCACGGTGGTGGCCGGCACGCTCGTCGGCGCGGCGGCCGGCTACCTCGGCGGCTGGTTCGACCTGGTGGTCACCCGGGTGGTCGACGTTCTGCTCGCCTTCCCCCGGCTGGTCCTGGCGATCGCGGTCGCCGCGCTGCTCGACGCCGGCCTCGCCGGCCTGCTGCTCGCGGTGACCGTCGTGTCGTGGCCCGGCTACGCGCGCGTGGTGCGCGGCTACGCGCTGCAGTTGCGCGACGAGCCGTACGTCGCCGCCGCCAGGATCGCCGGCAGTGCACAGTGGAGGATCGTCGGCACGCACGTGCTCGGCGGGCTCGCCGGGCCGGTGCTCATCCTGGCCATGGTCGACGTCGGCGAGGTCATCATCGCCGTCGCCGGCCTGTCGTTCCTCGGCCTCGGGGTGCGTCCGCCGGAGCCGGAGTGGGGCGCCATGCTCAACGAGGCGCGCGGGTTCGTGCAGGACGCACCGTGGATGTTCCTCGCACCGGGCGCGGCGATCGTGCTCGTGGTCGTCGCGGTCACCTACCTCGGCGACGCGGTCCGCGACGCGCTCGAACCGCGGAATCCACGCCTGCCGCTGCGCGGGGCCCGCCGCGGCAGCGCTGCCCCCGCGGTCCCGGTCGCGCCGGACGCGGCCGTCCTCGCCCGCCTCGACCGGCTGAGCGTGAACGCCGGCGACGTCCGGATCCTCGACGGTGTGACGCTCGAGCTGCGGGCGGGGGAGTGCCTCGGCCTCGTCGGTGAGAGCGGGTCCGGCAAGTCGACCCTGGCCGCGGCGCTGCTCGGCCTGCTCCGCCCGCCGATGTCGGTCACCGGATCGCTGGAACTGCTCGGCGCGCCCACGCACGGCTGGCGCGACAGCGACTGGCGGCTGGTCCGCGGCCGGCACGTCAGCCTCGTCACGCAAGACCCGCTCACCGCGCTCAACCCCGTCCTCACGATCGGCAGGCAGCTCACCGAGACCGTCCGCGCCCATGCCGACGTGTCCAGGGACGAGGCCAGGCGACGCGCCCTGGACACGCTGGATCTCGTTCGCCTGGACCGCGACCTCATGCGGGCGTACCCGCACCAGCTGTCCGGGGGCATGCGGCAGCGGGTCTGCATCGCGATCGCGATCATCAACCGGCCGCGGCTGCTCATCTGCGACGAACCCACCACCGCGCTCGACGTCAGCACCCAGGCGCGGATCCTCGACGAGCTCGCCGCGCTGCGGCGTACGCTCGGCATCGCCATGCTGTTCATCTCCCACGACCTGCGGCTGGTCTCGCAGGTCGCGGATCGGGTCGCGATCCTGCACAACGGCCGGATCGCGGAGCAGGGACCGACCGAAGACGTGTTCGCCGCGCCCGCTCACCCGTACACGAGGAGGCTGATCGATGCTGCGCGTTGACGGACTGTCCAAAGTGTACGGTCGCGGTTCGGCGCTCAGCGATGTCACGTTCGGCATCGCCTCGGGCGAGACCGTGGGCCTCGTCGGCGCGTCGGGTGCCGGCAAGACCACCATCGGCCGTTGCGTCCTGGGGCAGGAACGGCCCACATCCGGCGGCGTGTACTGGAACGACCTGCCGATCCGCCGTTCACTGTGGCGCACCGGCCGGGAGCGCCGGTGGCGCCGCGACGTCCAACTCGTCCAGCAGGATCCCCGGGCCGCGCTCGATCCCAGGTGGACCGTTGGGCGCAGCGTCGGCGAGCCCGCGCGGAACTTCCCCGGCAGCCGGTCCGTCCCGGAGATGTTCGAGCTCGTCGGACTCGATCCCGCGCTGCGCCACCGGTACCCGCACGAGCTGAGCACCGGCCAGTGCCAGCGTGCCTGCATCGCCCGGGCGCTGACGCCCCGGCCGAAGCTCCTCGTCCTCGACGAGCCACTCTCGGCACTGGATCTGCCGGTGCAGGCCCAGATCCGCGACCTGCTCGCCGAGCTGCACCGGGCCGACGGGCTCAGCTACCTGTTCATCTCCCACGACCTCGTCGCCGTTGCCGCGCTCTGCGCCCGGGTCATCGTCCTCGAGCGCGGCCGGATCGTGGAGGAGGCGGCGACAGCCGACCTGCTCGCCGCACCGACCCACCCGCACAGCAGAGCCCTGGTCGCCGACACGCCGGTCCTCAGGTACGGTCCGGCATGAGTCGTCCACCCCTCGGCGCCCGCTTCACCGCACCGCGCGGCCTTCCGGAGGGAGAGGGCTGGCATCGCGCGAGCGCGTTGTTCGGGCCCCGCCTGGCGGAGTTCGTCGCCGAGCATCGCCGGGCCCGGCGCACCGAGCACACCGTTGCCGCGGCGTCGCTGCTGTTCTGCCAGTACGTGAACCAGGTCACCGGGCCCGTCCTGGCCCGGTACTGGCTGGACGGGCGGGGCATCGACGCGTCCGCCGCCAACACCTGGGTTCACCTGAGCGGCGGCCGTCTCGGTGACGCCGCGTTCACCACCGCGCCCACCCGGGACCGGTCCGGCGGGGACGACACCCTCGCCTGGCTGATGCGGCGGATGGTCGACGACAATCTCGCCCACGCGGTCGAGGCCTGGCACCGCGCCACGAGGGTCGGCCGCCGCACGCTCTGGGGCAACGTGGCCAGCGGGATCGCCACCGCGATGCGTGCCATCTCCTGGACCCAGCCGGACCCGGCCAGGTTCGTCGCCGAGACCGCGTCGCTGCTGGAGCACCACCCCGGTACCGGAGGGTTGTGCGCTGTGAGCAGTCTGCCGGTCGGCGGGTACCGCTGGCAGACACACCACCGCACCAGCTGCTGCCTGATGTTCAAGACGGGTGATGGCGGCTTCTGCGCCACCTGTCCCGTCGTGCCCGCGCCGCAACGGGCCGCGCGCGTCCGCCGCATGATCGACGAGACGCTGCCGCCTCGCGCCTGACCGGCCAGCGTCTGGACTCAACTCTACTAAGCACATAGGATTAGTGGGGAGATCCGATCGGGGGAGGTCTGGGTGTCGGTACCGCGCAAGGCGGTGGTGATTACGGCGGCCGCCAGCGGCATCGGCCGCGCGGCCGCGGAGCTGTTCGCGGCCCGGGGGTTCGGTGTCGTGGCTGTCGACAATGATCCGGTGCGGCTGGCCGGACTGTCCGAGGTGGAGGGCGTCGTCACGCTGCTCGGCGACGTGGCGGAGGAGCGGGCCAACCAGGAGATGGTGGCCCTGGCGCTGAGCCGGTTCGGGCGGCTCGACGTCGCGGTGCTCAACGCCGGCGCGGGCGGGGCGCCGCCGCTGGAGGACGAGGGTGCGATCGCGGCGCTCGACGCGATCCACACCGTCAACGTGCGTGGTGCCGCACTCGGCATCCGGGCGGTGGCACCCGCACTGCGTGCGGCCGGCGGCGGCGCCGTGGTCGTGACCGCATCGATCGCCGCGCTGCGCGGCGATCCGTACACGTGGGCGTACAACACCACCAAGGCCGCCGCCGTCAACCTCGCGCGGTCGGCGGCGCTCGACTACGCCCACCAGGGCATCCGCATCAACGCGATCGCGCCGGGCCTCACACTGACCCCCCGGACCGCCGCGGCCCGCCGGGACCCCGTGCTCGCCGCCGACCTGACCCGGCGCATCCCGCTGGGGCGCTGGGCCGAGCCGCGGGAGCAGGCGGAGGTCATCTGGTTCCTGGCCTCGCCGGCGGCGTCGTACATCACCGGAGAGGTCCTGGTCAGCGACGGCGGCCTCAGCGCCAGCAACGGCTTGTTCTTCCCGCCGGTCGCCGATTCGTGACGACGGCCGCAGAAAGGCGTTCCGCTCATGTCTCTTGTACTCGCCGTTGAGATCGACGGGGAGGGCGCCCATCCCGCCGCCTGGCGGCGCGCCGCCCACCCGCCGTCGGAACCGCTCGGCCCGCGCCGGGTGCGCCACGTCGCCGAGATCGCCGAGCGCGCCGGGTTCACGCTCGTCACGCTCGACGACGACCTGCTGCCGCCCGGCGGCGGGGGAGCGGTCGGCCGGATCGGCGCCGTGGAGCGGGCGGCCTTCATCGCCGCCTCGACCAGCGTGCTGTCGGTGGCCCCGGTGGTGTCCACGACATACACCGAGCCGTTCCACGTCTCCTCGCAGCTGGCGTCGGTCGATCACATCGCCGCGGGCCGGGCCGGCTGGGTCGTCGCGGCGAGCCCGCGGCCCGAGGTGGCCGCGGCCTGGGGGCGGCCGGCCGCCGATCCCGGACAGGAGGCCCTGGATTCGGTACGCGTCGTGCGTGCCCTGTGGGACTCGTGGGAGGACGACGCCGTCATCCGCGACGTCGCCACCGGCCGCTACCTCGACCGGGATCGGCTGCACTACATCGACTACACCGCCGCCGGGTACACGGTGAAGGGCCCCGCCATCGTGCCCCGCTCGCCGCAGGGGCAGCTCGTCGTGCTGGCCCCGCACGGGCTCGTCCCCGACGCCGAGGTCGACATCGCGCTCGTCGGTGGCGCGGACCTGGATGCCGTACACCGAGCCGCCGCCGCTACCACGACGCCGCGGACCTTCGCCGAGATCGAGGTCGCGCTCGACACCGCCGCGGCCGACGGCGCCGACCGGGTCGCCGAGCTCGACGAGCACGCGCCGTGGGCGGGCGGAGGGCGCCTGCGGTACACCGGAAGCCCGCAGGGTCTCGTGGCGCTGCTCGCCGACCTCGACGCGGGCGGTGGAGTCGACGGCGTGCGGCTGCATCCGCTGGTGCTCGACGAGGACCTGGCCGTGCTGTCGCAGTTCGTCGTGCCCGCCCTGATCAACAGCCGTCTTGCCGGCCGCCCGGTGCCGGGCGTCTCGTTGCGCCAGACGCTCGGACTGCCGCGCCCGCAGAACCGTTACGCGCTCCCGGGAGAACCCGCATGACCCGCACCGATCCCGCCGACGTGCCCCGCCCGGACGCCCAGCTGCACTTCGGGGTGTTCTTCCAGGGCGTGAACTACTGGACCATCTGGTCGGACCCGGCGAGCGGGTCGCAGATCTCCCCGGAGTCGTACCGCCGGGTCGCCCAGACCGCCGAGCGTGGCCTCTTCGACGCGTTCTTCCTCGGCGAGGGGCTCCGGCTGCGCGAGGTCGACGGTCGCATCCACGACCTCGACGTGGCGGGCCGGCCGGACGCGATCACCCAGCTGTCGGCCCTGGCCGCGCTCACCGATCGCATCGGCCTGGTCTCGACCACCAACACCACGTTCAACGAGCCCGCCGACCTGGCCCGCCGCCTGTCCGGCCTCGACCTGCTCTCCGACGGCCGGGCCGGCTGGAACGTCGTCACCACCGACAACGCGTGGACGGGCGAGAATTTCCGCCGCGGCGGATATCTCGACCACGCCGACCGGTACAAGCGCGCCGAGCAGTTCCTCAACGCCGCCCGCGCGATCTGGGACGGCTGGCCCGATCCGGTGCGCATCCGCAGCGAGCAGTTCACCGTCGACGTGACGCCGAGCCTGCCCCGCAGCCGCCAGGGCCACCCGGTCATCTTCCAGGCCGGCGACTCCAGCGACGGCCGCGACTTCGCCGCCCGCAACGCCGACGTCATCTTCTCCGCCCACGGCACCGACTTCGACGACGCCCTCGCGTTCGCCGAGGACATCCGGGCCCGGCTGCGCGCGGCGGGACGGCCGGAGGACGACCTGCGCATCCTGCCCGGCGCGTCGATCGTCATCGGCGGCACACCCGCCGAGGCCGAGGAGAAGGCCGCCTGGGTCCGGCGCGAGCAGATCACCCCCGCCACCGCCCTGGCCCAGGCCGGCCTGCTGTGGAACCTCGACCTCAGCGGGTACGACCCGGACGGCCCGCTGCCCAAGGACGACCCGCGGCCGCAGGACACCAGCGGCGCGTTCGGTGCCGCACGCGTCGCCGACGCCCAGAGCACGATCCGCCAGTGGCGCGAGGCCGCCGACGCCAACGGGTGGTCGCTGCGCGAGACCGTGGTCAATCTCGGCCAGCGCTCCCGCGGCCACGTCGGCACCCCGCAGTCCCTCGCCGACAAGTTCGCCCACTTCGTGCGGAACGGCGCGCTCGACGGGTTCAACGTGTCGCCGTACCTGGTGCCGCACGGCCTCGACGACATCGTGAACCTGCTGGTGCCGGCCCTGCAGGAGCGCGGCGTGTACCGCACCGAGTACACCGGCACCACGCTGCGCGAGCACCTCGGACTCCGGCCCCGGCCGTGAACGCGAACACGCCCGGCCATGAGCTGGCCGGGCGTCTTTCACGCGGCTTCGACGGGGCTCATGCGTTGCCGCGCCGGGCCCACTCCTCGGCCAGCAGCCGGTAGGAGCGCACCCGGTCGGCGTGGCGGTGGGTGATGGTGGTGACGGCCAGCTCGTGGGCGCCGGTCGCGTCGCGCAGCTGTTCGAGCTTGTCCGCGACGGTCCGGGGCGAGCCGACCAGCTGGGTGTCGATCCGGTCCCGGACGAGCTCACGGTCCTCCGCGGTCCATTCGTGGCGGGCCGCCTCCTCCGGGCTCGGGAACGGGATCGCGCCGGAGCCCCCACGGATGCTGCGCACCCACAGGCCGTATCCGGACGCGAGCAGGGCCGCCTGCTCATCCGTTTCGCCGACGACGACATCCGCGGACACCGAGATGTGGGGCCGCTCGAGCTCCGCCGACGGCCGGAAGGCGGCCCGGTACGCGTCCACCGCGTCGATGACCGTGCTCGGGCTGTGGTGGTAACCGGCCGCGAACCGAAGTCCCTTCTCGCCGGCCACCGTCGCGCTGGAGCCGCCCGAGGCGCCGAGGATCCACACCTGGATCGCGGCACCCTCGCCGGGGTATGCGCGCACCGCCACGCCGTCGGGCGAGACGTACGTGCCGGCCAGGAAGGCGAGGATGTCGCTGATCTGCGACTCGTACTCGGGGGTGTAGGCGCCCGGCTGCTGCAGCAGGGCGAGCATCGTGGCCACCTTGGTGGCCGACGTGGCCAGGAGGCGGCTGAAGTCGAACTGCTTGGGCAGCAGCAGCCCGTTGTCGGTGCGCTGCTCGACGGCGTGCGCCCCGCCGCCGCGTTTGGCCGCGTACGCCGACACCGCCGCGGCCGTCGGCTGACCGTTGCCGTCCCCGTCGCCGTTGGGGGCCTGGGCCGGCTTCTGCCGCCCGATCGAGCGACCCAGCCCGAGGTCCAGCCGGCCGGGGTGGACCGCGTCGAGCAGCCCGAACTCCTCGACGGTGGCCAGCGGCTGGCGATGCCCGAGCTGGACGCCGGCGGAGCCCACCCGGATGATGCTGGTGGCGCCCGCGACCAGCGCGATCGATATGGCCGGAGAGACGCCGAGCACGCCGGGGTTCAGGTGGTGCTCGGCGAACCAGTACCGCCGGTAGCCGAAGCGCTCGGCCTGCCGGGCGAGATCGATCGCGTTGCCGACGGCGGTAGCGGTGCTGTCGCCGCTGCTGCGCGGTATGAGATCCAGCACGGCCAGGGGTGTTGCGCTCATTCAGGTCCTCCGTGAGTGGTGGTCGGTGCCGGCGTCATCGCCTCAGCCCAGGATTCGTGCGGTACCGAAGCCGCCGGCCAGGCCGGCCCCCGCCGTGAAGCGGCCGGGGGAGAACTGTCCGAGCCGCTCATCGGCGTCGCCGATGAGCAGCCGGGCCACGTGCTCGCCCCACACCGGGGCGAGCTTGAACCCGTGCCCGCTCGTCCCGGCGTCGACATACACGCGCTCGCTCACCTGACCCGTGACCGGCTGCCAGTCCGGGCTGACGTCGTACAGCGATGCCCAGCCGCGATCCGCCACGGCGCGGCCGCGCACCGGTGCCCGCCGCGCCGCGCGGGCGGCGAGCCACGCGAACTCGGCGCTCGTGATCCCGGCGTCGAAGTCGTCCGGATCGGTCGCGGTGGTGGGTGCGAGCGGGCCGAGCAGGAACCGGCCGGCACCGGCGGGCCGGGAGTAGTACCCGTGCTGGAGGTCGATCAGGACGTGCGGTACCGCCCGTGGCACGTCCTGTGGCGGGTGGACCAGGCCGGCCACGACGTGCCGCTCGGCCGTCAGCGGCAGCGTGACGCCCACGTGCGCCAGCAGCGGGCCCGTCCAGGGCCCCGCGGCCACCAGCAGGCGGCCGACCTCGTGCCGGGTGCCGTCGCCGAGCAGGACGCGCACCGCATGCGCGCCCTCGGAGAACTCCCGGACCTCGGCGTGCTCCAGCAGCGTCGCGCCGAGCTCGACGGCCCGGGCGGCGTAGCCGAGCGCGGTCCGGCGCGGATCGGCGTGGCCGGCCCGCTCCTCCCACACCCCGATCGCGGTCCCGTCGAGGTTCAGGTCCGCGAAGCTCGCCGCCAGGTCGGCCGGCGTCAGGACCCGATGGCCGATCCCGGCGGCCGCGAGACCGGCGGCGGTGGCCCGGACATCCGCGGCGTCGCCGGGGCCGTGCAGGTACAGCCCGCCCGTGCGCACGTAGCCGCTCTCGCCGCCCACCCGCGCGTCGAAGTCGGCCAGGACGGTGGTGCTGTCGCGGGCGACCTCGGCCAGGAACCGGTTGGTGTAGTAGGAGCGGACGACCCCGCTGGCCTGCCCGGTCGGGCCGCCGGCTCGCCGGCCCCGTTCGAACACGACCGTGGACACGCCGCGCCGGGCCAGCTGGTACGCGGCGCTGACGCCGTGCACCCCGGCGCCGACGATGCCGACGTCGTACGAGCTCATCCGTGCCTTCCGGGTCCGTCGCGTGGTGCTGGTGCCGATCACGTACGTAGGCCGATCGATGGGCCGACGGCGACAATGATAGTTCAATTGCTAGTTTTCCGATAGGGATTGACAACTAACTGCGATCCTCCCTAGGTTGCCCGGTAAGCGGATGCCGAGCGAGGCATCCTCACGTGCTCGCGCCCCGGCGGTGCGGGCTTGCCGTCACACCGATGGAGCCACTCGCATGAGCGAGCCCGTAACCTTGAAACCGTCGCCCGGAATCGCACCGGCCGGCGGCCACGTCAGCCGGCTCGACCCGCAGGTCGCGCAGCGCCGGGTCACGCCGCGGCTGCGCCCGTGGCGCTGGATCGTCAGCGGGGCCGTGCTGGTGGTGCTGGCGCAGTTCGTCTCCGGCATCTTCACGAACACCCATTACGAATGGCACAAGTTCTGGCCGTACTTCACCCGTGAGTCGATCCTCGACGGCGTCCTGGTCACGCTGCAGGTCGTCGGTCTGAGCGCGGTGTTCGGGCTCGTCCTCGGCGTGGTCGTCGCGCTCGGGCGGTTGTCGACCAACCCGCTGGTCTCCAGCCTGGCGTGGGCGTACGTGTGGTTCTTCCGCGCGCTGCCGCTGCCGCTGCTGCTGATCATCACCTTCAACTTCTCGTACTTCTACCCGCGCCTCGGCGTCGGCATCCCCTGGGGGCCGGTCTTCGCCGAGGTCAAGCTCAGCACCCTCACGCCGCTGGCCATCGCGGTCATCGCGCTGGGCCTGAACGAGGCGGCCTACGCGGCCGAGGTGATCCGTGGCGGCATCCTGTCGGTCGAGCACGGCCAGATCGAGGCCGCGAACGCGCTCGGGCTGTCCAGGGCCCGGCAGCTGCGGCGGGTCGTACTGCCACAAGCGCTGCGCTCGATCGTCCCGGCGTACGGCAACCAGCTCATCGGCCTGATCAAGGCCAGCTCGCTGGTCTACTACGTCTCGCTGCTCGACCTGTTCGGCACGGTGTTCGTGCTGGAGTCGCGGCACCCTGAGTCGCTGGTACCGATCCTGATCGTCGGCGCGGCCTGGTACCTGCTGCTCACCGCGGCGCTGTCGGTCGTGCAGTTCTACGTCGAGCGCTTCTTCGCCCGCGGCAGCGCCCACGCCCTGCCGGCCACCCCGGTCCAGCGGCTGCGGCGCTTCACCGTCGACTCGTGGGGCCGTTTCGTCGGCGTCCGCCTGACCCGGAGAGGTTTCTGATGACGACGACCCTCGACACGGCGGTGGCGCTGGAGATCCGCAACGCGCACAAGTCCTTCGGCCCGCGGGAGGTGCTCAAGGGCATCGACCTGACCGTCCTGCCCGGCGACGTCGTCGTGATCCTCGGCCCGTCCGGTTCGGGCAAGTCGACGCTGTTGCGCACCATCAACCACCTCGAGCGGCCCGACCTCGGATACGTCGCCGTGCACGGCGAGCTCATCGGCGTCGAGGTCCGTGGCGACCGGCTGCACGAGCTGTCCCAGCGGGCGGTCAGGCGTCAGCGCACCCGCATCGGCTTCGTCGCGCAGAGCTTCAACCTGTTCCCCAACCTCACCGCCCGGGACAACGTCGCGGAGCCGCTGATCGCCCACAAGCGGCTCGGCAAGCCGGCGGCGCGCGATCGGGCGATCGAACTGCTCGCCAAGGTCGGCCTCGGCGACCGCGGTGACGCATACCCGCGCCAGCTCTCCGGCGGCCAGCAGCAGCGCGTCGCGATCGCCCGCTCCCTGGCACTGGAGCCCAGCCTGGTGCTGTTCGACGAGCCGACCTCCGCGCTCGACCCCGAACTGGTCGGGGAGGTGCTCTCCGTGATCCGGCAACTCGCCGACAGCGGCACGACCCTGGTGATCGTCACCCATGAGATCGGCTTCGCCCGCGAGGTCGCCGACACCGCGGTGTTCATCGACGACGGCGTGATCGTCGAACAGGGACCCCCCTCTCAGGTGCTCGACAACCCGCGGCAGCCCCGCACCCGGGAGTTTCTCTCGAAGGTGCTCTGAGGCGTCCGCCCGCTCCACCCCGATGGCCGCACGCCGCTCGGGCCACTACTGAAGGAGAAACGTGATCACCGTCAGACCAACTGGCCGGACATTCGCGAGCGCAGCACTCGCCGTGGTGCTCGCCGGAGGGCTCGCCGCCTGCGGGAGCGGCGACGAGACCAAGGCGGAGGCCGAATCGAGCTCCGGCACGGTGACGGTCGGCCTCCAGGCCAAGGGCATCGCCAAGCCGACCGAACTGAAGGTCGAAAAGCAGCAGAGCATCGCGGACAAGGTCCCTGCCGCAATCAAGGCCGACGGCAAGCTGAGCATCGGCATCGGCGCGTTGCCGACCGGCTTCCCGCCGCTGGCCTTCGTCGGTGACGACGACAAGACCATCACCGGTGCGGAGCCCGATCTCGCCCGCCTCGTCGCCGCGGTGCTCGGCCTCAAGCCCGAGTTCAGCAACGACACCTGGGAGAACCTGTTCGTCGGCATCGACTCCGGCAAGAACGAGGTCGGCTTCACGAACATCACCGACACCGAACAGCGCAAGGAGAAGTACGACTTCGCGACGTACCGCCAGGACAACCTGGGCTTCGCGGTGAAGGCCGGCAACAACTGGAACTTCGACAAGAACTACAAGAACCTGGCCGGTCTCAAGGTCGCCGTCGGCGCCGGCACCAACCAGGAGAAGATCCTGGTCGCGTGGCAGGAGAAGCTGAAGGCCGAGGGCAAGACCCTGGAGATCAAGTACTTCGCCGACACGCCCACCACCTTCAAGGCCATCGTCTCGGGGCAGATCGACTCGTACTTCGGTCCGAACCCCGGCATCGCCTTCCAGATCAGCCAGACGCAGGGCACCCCCGACGCCGTGCGCAACGCCGGTGTCTACTCCGGCGCCGGTGAGGCCCTGCAGGGCTTGATCGCGGCCACCACGAAGAAGGACAACGGCCTGGTCAACGCGCTGGCGGAGGCCATCAACTACCTGATCCAGAACGGTCAGTACAAGCAGTGGCTGGCCGCCTACAACCTCGACACCGAAGCGGTGGACACCTCGCTGGTGAACCCGCCCGGCCTGCCGAAGTCCAACTCCTGAGCATCGCGCAGCGCCTGCGGCTGCGGTTCCCGCCGGGCGGCCAGAGCCCGGCGGGAACGCCACCTCCACGCACGACCCCCACGATCAGCGGGCTCGTGGCCCGTCGCCGTAGGCGCACCGGGCGACCTCGGCCGTCGCGGCGGGGATGTCACGCTCCTCGATGGTGCCGAACCCGAGGATGATCCCGTCGGAAACGGTGCCCGGCGCCGGCGTCGAGGTGCTCACCGATGCCTCGCGGACGGTGCGCAGCAGCACTCCCCGGCGCGCGCAGCGGGTCACCAGCTCGTCCAGATCGATCGGTTCCCGATCGCAGGTCAGCGTGATGTGCAGACCCGCCGCTCCCGGGATGACGTCGAAGGTGGGCAGCTCGCGCGCGACCGCCTCGAGCAGCACCTCTCGGCGGGCGGCATACACCGCGCCGGTGCGCCGGACGTGCACGGCCAACCGGCCGTCGTCGATGAACCGGGCCATGGCGCGCTGCGTGGCCCGTTCACCGAACGGGTCGAGGAACTCCTTGACCTGCAGGACGGCCGCGCGAACGGCCGCGGGGGCCAGGAGCCACCCGACCCGCAGCCTGGGCGACAGCGTCTTGGACACCGACCCGACGTACAGCACCCGGCCCTCCCGGTCGAGGGTCCTCATCGGGTCCAGGGCGCGGTGGTCGTAGCGGTACTCGGTGTCGTAGTCGTCCTCGACCACCCATGCGCCGGCCGTTCGCGCCCACGCCAGCAGCGCCGCCCGCCGGGTCAGGGACATCACCGGGCCGAGCGGGGACTGGTGGGCCGGCGTGCAGTAGACCAGCGCGGCCCGCGAGGGCATCCGGTCCACGACGAGCCCGTCGCGGTCGACGGGTACCCCGGTCAGCCGTGCCCTGACTCCCTCGAACGCGGCGAACGCGTCGATGTAGGCCGGGGACTCGATCGCGACGACGTCCGCCGGGCGCAACAGGGTCCGCGCGAGCAGGTCCAGCGCCTGTTGCGTACCGCGGGTGATGACGACGTCCTCGGCGGTGGCCGCGATGCCGCGACTGCGGCCCAGATGGCGGGCCACGGCCGCCCGCAACGCCGGCTCCCCGGCCAGGTCGTGCGCGGTGCGCAGCAGGTCGGTGCGCGAGACCTCCGAGACGTGCAGCGCCCGCCACTCCCGCAGCGGGAACAGCGCCGGGTCGGGCCGGCCATGACGCAGGTCGTAGCGGACCTCGCTGGGCAGCGGCCGTGGCTTGACGACGGACAGGGCCAGCGGGCCGGCCACCGGCATCGGCGCCGCCGGCGCCTCGGAGTTCAGCGCCTGCAGCGCGCGGACCCCCGCCGCGACGAACGTGCCCGCGCCCACCCGGCCATCGGCCAGGCCCTCGGCGACCAGCCGTTCGTACGCCGCCGTGACCGTCGCTCGGGCGACCCCGACATCCTCGGCCAGCGTGCGGGTCGGCGGCAGACGGTCCCCGCTGCGCAGGCGCCCGTCGACGATCGCCTCGCGCAGCTGCCGGTAGAGCGAGCCGACCCGATCACCGGCCTCGCCGGGGTGCAGGTGCAGCTCCACGCGTCATTCCCCTCGACCGGGTCAACCGGCGGCGATGAGATGCGGGTGGGCGGCGACGAAGGAGGGGACCTGTTCGGTCCGCACGGCCTCGAGCAGGTCGAGGGTGGTCCGGTCGAGGGCTTCGGCGTTGTGGTTCTCGGGGGCCTGGTTGAAGGTCCCGTTGTTGGATTTGATGGTGAGCAGGTCGTTGTCGCTGATGCCGCGCATGGCATACAGCCAGTCGGCCAGGTCGATGCCGCCGCTGTCGATGGTCATCGCCTTACCCACGACCTGCAGGACCTGGTTGAGCTGCACGGGGTTGGTGAGCACGTCGCGGCTGAGCATCTTCTTGAACAGGGCCTTGAGGAACTGCTGCTGGTGGCGTTGCCGGTCGTAGTCGCTGTTGGGCAGCAGCTCCCGCTGACGGACGAAGTCGAGCGCCTGCCAAGGTTCGAGGTGCTGGTAGCCGACGTGGTAGACGACCGGGGTGACGCCGGGGATCGGGGAGAGGCCCTGGCCGCCGTCGGCGCGGGTGTACTGCCGGTAGGGGACCTTCGTCTCGCCCTTGGCGTCGTGGCCGACGTGGACGGAGATGGTTTCCTGGTCGACGTACATGTCGACGCCGCCGAGGACCTCGACGACCTGCTGAAAGCCGGTGAAGTCGACGATGGCGGCGCCGTCGAACGTGAGGCCCCACAGGTTCTTGATGGTCATGGCGAGCAGCTCGACGGCGTGGCTGCGCTGGGCGGCGCCGGTGAGGCCGTCGCCGCCGACGGCGTAGGCGCCGTTGATCTTGTCGTGGCCGCCGCGGTAGTGCTTGGCGCCATTGTCGTACGGCGGGATCTTCACCCAGGTGTCGCGGGGTATGGAGATGAGGAACGCGGCGTCGTGGCTGGCCGGGATGTGCAGGATGAGGATCGAGTCGGCGCGGACGGGCTCCGCCGGGTCCTGGCCGGGACGGGCGTCGATGCCGATCAGGAGGATGCTCTTGGCGCCGGTGATGTTGACGTGGCCGCGCTGCTGGGCCTGCTTGCCGGTGTCGCCGAGCAGGTTCTCCTGGGCGACGCTGCGGGTGGCGTAGGAGAGCAGCGCCTCCTTGCCGACGAGAGCGGCGCCGGCGAGGAGGGTCAGGACGGCCCCGACGGCGATGAACAGCCGGGCCCAGGTCGGGTCCGCGTTGCGGCCACGTCGGCCCTGGCCGGGTTCGGCC
>NZ_JBEPDB010000092.1:0-33988 GCF_040300025.1 Dactylosporangium sp. NPDC000555
GGCAAACTCGCCCGCGTCCGCCAGTGGGTCGAGGCCGTCTTCGACACCCTCAAAGGCCAACTCGACCTGGAAGCCCACGGAGGCCGCACCCTGGCTGGCGTCTTCGTCCGCGTCGCACAGCGACTCCTCGCCCTGACCGCCGTGATCTGGCACAACTGGACCATCGGCGCCCCAGTCAAACGGTCCCTCATCGCCTACGACCACTGAATCTTCAAGGCATCAATCATCTAGGCTGTCCGGTGTGGGTGATCTTTTGGTCTGGATCGACTGTGAGATGACGGGGCTGGATCTGGGGAAGGACGCGCTGATCGAAGTCGCGGCGCTGGTGACCGACCCTGATCTCAACGTGCTCGGCGAGGGTGTCGACGTGGTGATCCACGCCGATGACGCCGCGCTCGACGGCATGCTCGAGATCGTCCGTGACATGCATGGCAAGTCGGGCCTCACTGAGGCCGTGCGCGCCTCGACCGTAACCATGGCCGAGGCCGAGGACATGATCATGTCGTACGTCACGGAGCATGTCCGCGACCCGCGCACCGCCCCGCTGTGCGGCAACTCGATCGCGACCGACCGCGGCTTCCTCGCCCGCGACATGCCGCGCCTCGACAACCACCTCCACTACCGGATGATCGACGTGTCCTCCATCAAGGAGCTGTGCCGGCGGTGGTATCCGCGGGTGTACTTCGGCCAGCCACCGAAGGGCCTCGCCCACCGTGCCCTGGCCGACATCCGCGAGAGCATCCGCGAGCTCGAGTACTACCGGCGCACGCTGTTCGTGGCGCTGCCCGGTCCCGACGTCGACACGGCGAAGGCCATCGCCGCCGAGTTGAGCCGGGAAGGCGACACGAACGCGTCGTAACCCTGTCGACGGATCCCGCCCCCCATGCCCTACTATTAGCGGGCGAGTTCATGGTGGCTGTAGCTCAGTTGGCAGAGCACCGGGTTGTGGTCCCGGGTGTCGTGGGTTCAAATCCCATCAGTCACCCCATGCAGATCGGCCCCCGTCGCAGGACGGGGGCCGATCTTTTTCCGCGGGAGTGCGGGGTCAGGGCAGGGGCAGCAGCGCGAGCCGCGCGTGGTACTCGTTGCCGATCCGCTCCGTGTCCGAGCCGACCAGCAGGCCCTGCGGGGTCGCGAGCAGCGCCCGGGCGCCGACGCCGCGCGGGTGGCGCTTGGGGTTCCAGTCGGTGGCCTTGCCCGTCATCGGGTTGATCGCGGCGATGCCGGGTCGGGACACGGCCCCGGGCCCGGCCGACTCGCGGCCCTGCGGGTTGTCCAACCAGCGCTGGTGGCCGCCGACGTAGACGGCCGCGCCGGTGTCCACCACCGAGTACAGCGAGTCGCCGCCGGTCCAGTTGATCCACAGCGGGCGGTGCAGGCCGGTGCCGCGCAGGTCGAAGCGGGCGGCGGTGTCGCACATCAGGTGCTCGCCCCACTTGCGGCCGGTCGTCACGATCGTCGCGTAGGTGCCGGTCGGGTCGAAGTCGATGCCGCGCAGATACGTCTCGAAGCCCGCCCGGCAGGGCCTGGCGTACGCGTCGGTGTACCAGTCGGCCAGGCGCGCGGGGCCGGTGGCCGGGGTGTCGATCATCACGACCTGGGCGCGCCACTGGCCGCCGGCCTGCTCCACGGCGCCAATAGCGCCCAGCCGGGTACCGTCCGGGGTTAGCGCCAGGTCCTCGATCTTGACCCGGGTCAGGTGCGGGGCGGCGAGCTTGAGGTCGAAGCCGGGGTCGACGGCGCCGTTGGTCGCGCTGAGGCGGGCCAGGCCGACCCGGTCGGTCGAGCCGATCCGGCTGAACGAGCCGGCGGCGTAGAGCCACGGGCCGTGCGAGACGAGGCTGCGCACGTCGCCCCAGTTGATCGCGGCGGTGAAGGCCGGGACCCGGCTGCTGTCGGCGAGGCTGAGCCGGGCCAGGCCGCGCTGCGAACCCCCGGCGATGCGCTGGAACGCCCCGCCCGCGAAGACGGTGTTGTCCGGGCCGGTGGCCAGGGCCAGCACCGGGGCGTCGGGCTGCGGTGCGAACGGCAGGATCTCGCCGGTCGCGGCGCGATACGCGAACATGTTGTCGCGCTTGTACCGCACCTTGCGCGTGGCGTCGGTCACGGTCGTGAAGTCCCCGCCCACTACCACCGCGTCACCGACCACCGCGAATGCGCGCACCTCGCCGTCGAGCACGTGGGGCGTGAAGTCGGCGGGGTCGGTCGACACCTGGGTGGGCTGGTTCAGGGCGGCGGAGGCGGGGATGGCGACCGCGAACGCGGCCAGTGCGGTTGCGGCCGCGGCGATTAGGCGTCGTCGCATGCGTGCGTCTCCTCGGTCGTTCATTGGTGCGAAGAATGTGCCGCCGGAGACGGCGGCACATACGCGACCAACGGGAGAACGTCACGAAAGGAAACGCTAAGGCAGCTAAAGTGCCGTAATAGCCGGGGAGTCCGATTCGTTCGGATCGTCGGCATTGACCATAAAGTGGGCGGCGCGCTCGAGGTACTCCCACAGCACCGCCTCGTGCTCAGGCGCGAGCTGGATGGCGTCGACGGCCCGGCGCATCTGCCGCAGCCACGCGTCGCGCTCGGCCGAGGCGATCCGGAAGGGCGCGTGCCGCATCCGCAGCCGAGGATGGCCGCGGCGTTCCGAGTAGGCGCCCGGTCCGCCCCAGTACTGGATCAGGAACAGCCGGAACCGCTCGTTGGCCGGGCCGAGGTCTTCCTCCGGATACAGCGGCCGGAGGATCGGGTCCTCGGCCACGCCGGCGTAGAACTCGTCGACGAGCTTGCGGAAGGTCGGCTCGCCGCCGACGAGCTCGTAGAAGTTGTTGGGGGACGTCACGCCATCAACTATGCCGCGCGGCCTGAGGGGGCGGTGGCGGCGGGAGGCCACCGATCTCGGCGGTGCGCTCGCTGAGGTCGATCGTGTGCTCCGCCGGGTCGGACATCGGCGGCTCCTGGCGCGCCGACGGCCCGGGTGAGGGGCGTCGTCGGGGCGGCAGCGGGGCGCGGCCCAGGTCGATGGTGACCTCGCCGAGGTCGTCGACGCCGTCGCGGCGCTCGGCGGCGCGCTGCTCGGCCGCGACCTGGACCTTGTTGACCGCGATCGCGTCGGCGATGGTGGCCCGCGTCGGCCAGGCGGCGATGATGAGCACGATGGCGACGACGCCGGCGATCCCGAAGAACCCCACCACGTCCGGCAGCGGGAAGTAGGTCGCCAGCCAGCCGGTGAAGACGATCGCCGCGCCCTGCAGCAGGTGCACGCCGCTCTGCATGACGCCGAAGGCGCGGGCCCGGAACGACGGCGGCAGGACCTGCACGAAGAGTCCGTTGCCGGCCGGCAGCGTGATGGCCAGCGACGCCCCCGAGAGCACCGTCATGATCACGACGACGACCAGCCCCGGGTCGAACAGTGCCGGCACGAGTGACAGCGGCGTGACGATCGCCACCGGCCGGATCAGCGCGATCCGCCGCTGGGGCCGCAGCAGCCACGTCACCAGTGCGCTGCCGCACACGAAGCCGCACGCGGCGGCGATCATGATCGTGCCGAACGTGAAGGGGTCGGCATGCCCGGTGAGGTGGGCGGCCCACGCCGCGGCGAGGCCCTCGGGCACCACTCCGAAGCAGACCCCGCAGAAGACGATCAGCGCGATGGCCCGCATGACCGGCGAGCGGAACACGACCCGGTAGCCGTCGATGGCCTCGCGCACCAGGTTGGTGCGCTGCTCCACCTTCAGGCTCGGCGTCCGCTCCTTGACCACCACGGCGATGAGCACCGCGGAGATCGCGAACGTGACCCCGTTGAACAGCAGCGCGGCGGAGTCGTTGACGGCGACCAGCACGGCGCCGAGGGCGTAGCCGCCGATCAGCGCCATCTGGGTGGTGGTGCGGCTCAGCGTGATGCCGGTGACGTACTGCTCTCCCTCCAGCAGCCGCGGCAGCAGCGCGGAGCGCGAGCTGTCGAACGGCGGGCTCAGCAGCGCGTTGCCGAACAGCAGCGCGATGAGCACCGCGACGGGCGCGTGGGGAAAGGCGGCCAGCATGAACATGATCCCGGCGCGGATGAGGTCGCAGCCGATCATGGTGCGGCGATACGGATGGCGCTCCGCCCAGGCCGACAGCAGCGCGCCGAAGCCGAGCCACGGCAGGTAGCTCACGGCGAACGCGGCGCCCGAGAGGACCGCCGAGTGCGTCTGGCCGTAGATCACGGCGACGATGGCGGCCCGGGCCACGTTGTCGCCGAGGACGGACTGGGTCTGGGCTACGAAGACCGCGACGAACTCGCGGTTGGCGAGCGTCTCGCGGATGGTGGCAGGGCGCTGGGCGGACTCGTCGGGGTCGGACACCGGCGGAGCCCCCTTCCCTCCGTCACGACGGTGTAAACGTTCGCGGGCACGGCTGAACCGGTCATTCCACTACTAAGAGGGGCTAACGGCGGCAGACCGGGATAGTATGCAGCGATACACCTGAACGAACGGACGATAACCGACTGACCACCCGACGCGCGACCCTACCTTCCGGGTTGATCACAGATAGCCGCTAGATCGGACAAGTTCCACCATTCGTCGCAGTGTGGGCTATATGGCCATATCTATCGGGCATCGAGCCGCCTCTTGACGTACTCCGTCCGACGGGCCGGTCAGGCGGAGCCGGTCCGCCTCGCCGGCCCGGCCGGCCCAGCCTTTCCGGTCTCGCCGCCCTCGGAGCCCGGGCGGATGTACATGCGCGCGGCGGTGAGCTGGGCGGCGATGCCGGCCCGCTCCAGCGCCTCGGAGAGCCGGCGGCGCAGCTCGCGGCCGACCCGCCACTGCGCCTCGTTCGACGTCTTGACGGTGGTGCGCAGCACCGCGCCGTCGGCGGTGAGCTGCTCGACGCCGAGCACCTTCGGCGGGTCCATGAAGTCCTCGGCGAAGTCCGGGTCCTCGGCGAGCGCGTCGGCCGCCTCGCGCAGCACGGTGGTCGCCTCCTCGATGGAGACGAACCCGACCGGCACATCGATGTTCACCACGGCCCAGCCCTGGCTCTTGTTGCCCACGCGGACGATCTCGCCGTTGCGCACATACCAGACCACGCCCGCACCGTCGCGGATCGTGGTGATCCGTAGCCCGACCGCCTCGACGGTGCCGGTGGTCGCGCCGACGTCGACCACGTCGCCCACGCCGTACTGGTCCTCCAGGAGCATGAACAGGCCGGCGATGAAGTCCTTGACCAGGTTCTGCGCGCCGAAGCCGATCGCGAGGCCGGCGATGCCGGCGCTGGCCAGCAGCGGTCCGAGGTTGATCCCGATCTCGCCGAGCACCAACATCGTCGAGATCGTGAACACCACTACGGAGGCGATACTGCGCAGCACCGAGCCGAGCGCCCGGGCGCGCTGGTTGCGCCGCTCGTTGGGCAGCGCGAGCGCGTTGGGCAGCACGAGTGCGCCGGGCAGCCGGTTGCGCAGCGGCCGCAGCAGCGAGCCGCCCGATTCGTTGTCGGCTATCGTGTGCTTGATCAGCCGGTCGACGGCTCGGTGGATGAGTGCCCGGATGACGAACGCCACCAATACGATGATCACGATCGTCACCGGCTTGATCAGCACCCAATAGCTGCTCTCGGCGAGCCACTTGTTCTTCGTCTGGTCCCAGATGAAATCACACAAGCCGCTCTTGTCCGCGCAGCTCGGTTCGGGGTTGGGCGTTTTCAGGGGCATCGCCAGAGGGCTGATCACGAAGCTCCTAGCAGCAAACCGGTGCGAACCGGGGTAAGTCCACACAAAGGTCCGAGGGGCGCGGGTGAAGGTTCACCCGCCGGCCGCAAATAGTACGTGCAATCCGAGGATCTATCAGGGACGATTAGCCCACGGACCCACTGCCGGTGGGCCCGTGACGAGACCGCTCATGGCCTTTTCCAGGGAGACTTCGCTTCACGTAACTAGGGGGACGGCGATGCCTGACATACGACCCGCACGAGTATCGGGTGCGCTGGTACTCAACGCCACCTACGAGCCGCTGTGTGTCGTGTCTGTCAGACGTGCCACCATCCTGGTCCTGACGTCGAAGGCCGTGTGCGTCGCCGACGGTGACGGGATCCTCCACAGTGCGACGAACGAGCTGCCGGTCCCCTCTGTGGTCCGGCTCACCCGCTATGTCCGGGTGCCATATCGCACACACATAGGCCTCTCCCGGCGCGGCATATTCGCCCGCGACGGATGGCGTTGCGCCTACTGCCGCGGCCCGGCCGAGACCATCGACCACGTGATGCCACGCAGCCGGGGCGGGCGGCACGCCTGGGAGAACGTCGTCGCCGCCTGCGCCCGCTGCAACCACACCAAGGGTGACAAAACGCCAGCCGAGATCGGCTGGCGTTTGTATACCGCCCCCATCGCGCCGAAGGGCGTCGCGTGGCGGGTGCTCGGCCACCGCACCCCCGACCCGCGCTGGGCCGACTGGCTCGAGCTGCCGGCCGACGGGCTCCCGCAGGCCGCCTGAGCGTCCGGCGCGGGTCGAGCCGCGGTGTGAGGCCACTCACGTGTTCCGGCATACTGGCCTGGGAGGCCCATGCCGGTGATGAGCATGTCCGTTGCAAGGCTTCGCCGTGGCGGAGATCGGGTCGGACACCCCCGGCAACCGGCTGGTCAAGACCGCCCGCTAACGTGAAGCCGGTCTTTTAGTCCCTTCGACGCCTGGGGGCGTTGAGCTTGTCCATCATCGAGACGACGCTGATCTTCGCCGGGATTCCGGTAGCGGTCATCCTGCTCATCGCGGGCGCCGTCTACGCGGGGGGTTCCCGCCGTAGCAAGCGCTACCGGCCCGGACGGCCGTTCGAGTTCACGCCCGTCTGGTTCCTCTCCGCGCCCGAGCAGCTGGCCAAGGCGGAGAACGCCCGCGAGCTCACCGGTGCGCGGCGGGCGGAACTGACCGCAGGCGGCGATGCCTCCACCGCGACCGAGTGGTCCGGCGACAAGGCCCAGCCGCATGTCATCGGAGGCGCAAGTGACCGGTGGTAACCCGGCTGCCCACAGGGGCCAGCCCGAAGTCCTCAATGGCCCGTTCACCACGCGCCAGCTGCTGCGCCTCGACGAGGCGCTGCGCCTGGCCGACGCTTCGACCGGGCTGACGTTCAGCATCTACGTCGGCGACCTTGAGGAGCCGGTCCGTGCCTACGCGGAGAAGCTGCACGGCCAGCTGGCCGACCCGCCGCACTCCGTGCTCATCGCGCTCTCCCCGAACCAGCGCCAGCTCGAGATCGTCACCGGTGGCGAGGCCCGGCGCCGGCTGCCGGACCGTGCCGCCAAGCTGGCGGCCCTGTCGATGGCCGCGGCCTTCGGCGGCGGAGACCTCGCCGGCGGCCTGGTCTCCGGCCTGGCCCAGCTCGCCGCCCACGCCGGCCGGCACTGACCCAGCGCAAAACGAAGCGGCGCGCGCCCCGCCCGGGACGCGCGCCGCTTCCTTGCTCTCAGGCCGCCTCGGCGTCCTTGGCGCGGGCCTGCAGGGCTCGCACGATGCCGTCGCGGCCCTCGCCCACCAGGCGGCGCAGCGGGGCCGGCCTGTCGGGCGTGGCCAGCCAGGCCTCGGTCCGCGCGATGGTGTCCTCGCTCACCTGGTACGCCGGGTAGCCCAGCTCGACGAACTCCGCCGCGGGCTCGCTGTCGCGGTTCTCCCACACCGGCAGCAGCGCGTCGAAGTAGGCGGGCACGTACGGCGCGGTCAGCGCCGTCTGCGCCGAGTGCTGGAAGCCCTGCAGCAGCGAGCGCTGTAGCCAGTTGGGCAACGAGTGGTCCTCGGTGATCCGGCGCCACGTCTCGGCCTTCGCCTCGGCGGTCGGCACCAGGGCCCGGGACAGCGCGGCCTGCCGCTCGCCGCTGGCCGTGCGGTCCCGGTCGAGCTCGGTCTCGATCTCGGCCGGGTCGGCGGCGCCGTTGGCGATGAGTGCGTGCAGGATGCCCCAGCGCAGGTCGGCCTGGATGGTCAGGCCGGCCGGCACGTCCTCGCCCCGCAGCCAGCCGGAGAGCACGGCCAGGTCGGCCTCGCTGCGCGCGGCGGACGCGAACGAGCGGGCCCACGCGAGCTGGAAGCCGCTGCCCGGCTCGGCCGAGCGCAGCGCCTCGCGCGCCGTGCCGGCCAGCTGTGCCCAGCCCTGTGGCGCCCAGGCCGGGTCGGCGTAGAAGACCAGTGCCGACTGCGCCTGCCGGATGGTGGCCGTGACGAGGTTGATGTCCTTCTCGGCCGGCAGGCCGACGGCGACGAGGCGCACGTAGTCGCGGGCCGCGAGCTCGGCGTCGCGGACCATGTCCCAGGACGCCGACCAGACCAGCGCGCGGGCCAGCGAGTTGTCCAGCCCGTCGATGTGGTCGACCACCGTGGCCATCGAGCGCGGGTCCAGCCGCAGCTTGGCGTAGGTGAGGTCGTCGTCGTTGAGCAGCAGCACGTCGGCGGCGCGGCGGCCGGCCAGCGCGGTGATCTCGGTCCGCTCGCCGTCGACGTCGGCCTCGATCAGCTCCCGGCGCACGAGGCCGCCGTCGACGAGGTCGTAGAGGCCGATGCCGATGCGGTGGGTGCGCAGCGTCGGGTAGGCGGCCGGCGCCTCCTGGCGCACCACGACCCGCTCATACGTGCCGTCCGCCGCGATCGACGGCTCCGGCCGCAGGGTGTTGACCTGGGCGGTCTCCAGCCATTGCGCGGCGAACTTGCGCAGCTCCTTGCCGCTGGCGCTCTCCAGCGCGGTGAGCAGGTCGTCGAACGTGGCGTTGCCCCACTGGTGCTGCTGGAAGTAGGCGCGCAGGCCGCGGCGGAACGCGTCGATGCCGACGTAGGCGACCAGCTGCTTGATGACGCTGGCGCCCTTGGCGTAGGTGATGCCGTCGAAGTTGACCTCGACCGCCTCGACGTCGGGCATCTCGGTGTACACCGGGTGGGTCGAGGACAGCTGGTCCTGCCGGTAGCCCCAGTTCTTGCGCACCGACAGGAACGTCGTCCAGGCGTCGGAGAAGCGGGTCGCGTGGGTGTTGCACCAGTGGCTGGCCCATTCCGCGAACGACTCGTTGAGCCACAGGTCGTCCCACCAGCGCATGGTGACCAGGTCGCCGAACCACATGTGGGCCAGTTCGTGCAGGATCGTGTTGGCCCGCTGCTCGTACTCGAAGTCGGTGACCGGCGAGCGGAAGATGTAGTGCTGCTCGGCGTGGACCACGCAGCCGAAGTTCTCCATCGCGCCGGCGTTGAACTCGGGGGAGTACACCTGGTCGTACTTCGGCAGCGGGTAGCGGATGCCGAACTCTTCGTGGAAGAAGTCGAAGCCCTGCTTCGTGATCAGGTTGATCTCGTCGGCGTCGAGATACTGCTTCATGGACTGCCTGCAGAAGACGCCCAGGTCGATGCCGTCGTGCGTCTCGCGGACCTCGTGGTAGGGCCCGGCGCACACGGCCGTGATGTAGGTGCTCATCGGCGGCGTGGGCATGAAGTGGCGCACGAGGCCGTCCTGCCGCTCCAGCGGCATGTTGGAGATGACCTTCCAGTGCGCCGGCGCCGTCACGCGGAAGGTGAACGCCGCCTTGAGGTCCGGCTGGTCGAAGCAGGCGAAGGCGCGCTGCGCGTCGGCCGTCTCGAACTGGCTGTAGAGATACACCTCCTTGTCCACGGGGTCGACGCTGCGGTGCAGGCCCTGGCCGGTCGTGGAGTATGCGAAGTCGGCGTCCACGACGAGCACGTTGTCGGCCCGCAGCCCCGGCAGCGCCAGCCCGCCCTCCGTCGACCAGCCGCCGATGTCGACGGGCTCGCCGTTGAGCGTCGCGCCGCGCAGGGTCGCCGCGGCGACCTCGATGAAGGTCTCGGCGCCCGGCTGCCGGCAGGTGAACCGCACCTCAGTGATCGACCGGAACGTGCCTTCCCCGGGATTTCCGGCGCCATCGGTCAGGTCGAGGCTGATGTCGTACGCCGTGCCGCCGAGCAGGCGGGCCCGCTCGACGGCTTCGACCTGGCGTAGGTTGCGTACACCGGCCACGTGTCGTCTCCTGTCGTTTCGCTGTGGCCGTCCCCGTCGACGGCGTCACACCGAGTGTTCCATGTTCCCGGAGGACACTGGGGGAGTGGCTCAGGTCACCCACGCGTGAAGTGGTACGTAACGGGATGGCTGCGTAAGGATCGGAATTGATTTCCGACTCTTTCACTAGTGAGGTGGTCACGTCATGGCCGAAGACCGCGTCATCGCCGACATGTGGTTCGACCCGCGCTGCCCGTGGGCCTGGATCACCTCCCGCTGGCTGCTGGAGGTGGAGCAGGTCCGCCCCGTGCGGGTCCGCTTCCACGTCATGAGCCTGTCGATCCTCAACGAGGGCCGTGACGACCTTCCCCAGCAGTACAAGGAGGGTCTGGCAAAGGGTTGGGAGCCGGTTCGCGTGGCGATCGCCGCCGAGCAGAAGTTCGGCAATGAGGTACTTCGTCCGCTCTACACCGCGCTCGGCACCCGTATCCACCACGAGAAGCAGGAGCTCTCCGACGAGCTCTACCGCTCGGCCCTCGCCGATGCCGGCCTCCCGGCGGACCTCGCCGAGTTCGCCGGGTCGACCGAGTACGACGAGAAGCTGCGCGAGAGCCACTTCGCCGGGATGAACCCGGTGGGGATGGACGTGGGCACGCCGGTCATCCACGTGCCGGGTCCGGACGGCAAGATCATCGCGTTCTTCGGCCCCGTCATCACCCCCACGCCACGGGGTGAGGCCGCCGGTCGCCTGTGGGACGGCACGCTGCTGGTCGCCGGCACGCCCGGGTTTTACGAGATCAAGCGCACCCGCGACGTGGGTCCCATCTTCGACTGAGGTGCGTTAGGAGTAGCCTGCCTACTCGTGCGGCGGTTCTTCACACCCCGGTGGGTGCTCGGCCACGCCCTGGCGCTCGCCGGGGTGGCCGTTTGCCTGCTCGCGGGTCGCTGGCAGTATCAGCGGGCCACCGCCGGCAACGTGCTCAGCTGGGCGTACACCGTCCAGTGGCCGCTCTTCGCGCTTTTCGTGGTCTTCCTCTGGGTGCGTGCGATCCGCGACGCCCGGGGCGGCAGCACACCCCGGAAGGCCCCGCCGCCGTTGCGCCCGCTGGTGAGCCGGGCGCCCGCCGCGCCGGCGGTGAGCGGCGAGGACGATCCGGAGCTCGCGCAGTACAACCGGATGCTCGCCTGGCTCTCGGCCAACCCCGGCCGCCGTGCGAGCGACTTCCCAGGATGACGCGACCGACCAGGGACGAGACCGACCAGGGATGAAGCAGATGAACCTCAACCCCGCACTCACCCGCTACCGGGTCGTCGCCTGGATCGTCGGCGTGCTGCTGATCGTGCTCACGGTGGGCACGGTGCTGAAGTACACCGCCGGCGACGAAACGATCGTCGCCCTGGTTGGGCCGGCACATGGCTTCCTGTACATGGTCTACCTGGTGCTCGCCGCCGACCTGGCCCGCCGGGCGCGCTGGCGGCTCCCGTTCACGGCGGTGGTGCTGCTGGCCGGCACCGTGCCGTTCCTGTCCTTCGTCGCCGAGCGGTTCGTGACGCGCCGGGTCCGCTCGGCGTTCTCCCTCGTGACGTCCGAGGCGCCCTGACCGGACAGGCGTCCGCACGACAGAACCGCTCGTGGTGGGCGGCGCGTGCCGTTTCCTGGAAGACGCACAGCCGGTGCGACACCGGCGCGAACGGGTGGCGTTGCGACTTGTGACGACAGACACCCGCCGGGAGAGGCCGAGACGATGACCGAGACCTGCTGGACCGTCCAGGAGCGGACCTGGAAGGACGAGCTGCCCGAACTGCCCGACGAGGTGAGCGCGCTGCTCGCCCCGCCCGTCGTGGTGTGCGCTTCGGGGCTGCCGCGCGGCACGCGCCGCCGCACTGCGGGACGGGCGGTCCCCCGTGCCCCCCGTGCCAAGGCCCGGGTCGGCTGACCTATAGCGTTTGCCCCATGACGGTTGCGCACCCGATCGCCCACGCTTGGCTCTCCACCGGAGGGACCGGAGCGCAGAACTACGACGAGTTCGCCGACGACGCGGAGATCACCGCGATCATCGCCGCCAACCCGGCCAGCGCGCTGGCCGTGGAGATGCCGCACCGGGCCCCGCAGAGCATCGGCCGCCCGTTCCTGGACTGCCTGCCCGACGCGGTGGAGCGGCTGCGCGCGGCGAAGGAGGACGGCCACTACGCCCCCGCCTCGGACGTCGTGGTGCTCTACCGGATCACCGCGCCCGACGGCGCCCGCGCCTACGGGCTGTGGTGCATGGTCGACACCGACCAGATCTCGACCAGTGCCGACGAGCCCGGTGCGGTGATCCGCAACGAGGACGTGTTCATCGAGAAGGTCCGCGAGCGGGTCGCGCTCGCCGAGGCCACCCGCCACCTGCTCTCGCCCGTCCTGCTGCTGCAGACCGCCCACGGCGAGGCACTGCACGCGGCGCTGGCGCAGGCCGTCGCCGACGCGGGGAGCCCGGCCGTCACCGACCTCGACCCGTCCGGCCGCGCCCACGAGATCTGGGCCGTCGGCGCCGGCACCACCCGCGACCGGCTGCTGGCGCTGGCCGGCGGCGGCGAGCTCGTCGTCGCCGACGGCAACCACCGCAGCCTCGCCGCGCAGACCGCGGGGTACGCGCGATTCCTGGCCGTCATCACCACCCCGGAGTCGGTGGCGATCCAGCCGTACAACCGGCTCGTCTCGGAGCTGCCGGGCCGGCTGGAAGGCCTCGACCTGCGACCGCTGACCGGCCCCGCCGGCGTGCCGGCCATCGGCGGGCGCGTGCACCTGTACACCCGCGACGGCGCCTGGTCGGCCGCCCTGCCCCGGGTCGATGGCGCGAGCGTCGTGGACAACCTCGACCACGCCCTCGTCGAGCGGCGGCTGTTCGCCGAGGCCCTCGGCCTGGAGCCGGGCGACAAGCGGATCACGTACGTCGGCGGCGACTATCCGGCCGAGTGGCTGCGCGGCGAGGTCGACGCCGGCCGGGCCGAGCTGGCCGTGCTCATCGCGCCGGTGACCGTCGACGACTTCGTGGCGGTCAACCTGGCCCGCCAGAAGATGCCGCGCAAGAGCACCTGGTTCACGCCGAAGGCACGGGCCGGTCTGGTCGTCGCACAGCTCGATTCGTTCTAGTCACCCGATCGTGGTACACACTAGGCCGCTGAACTTCGGTCCTGGGGTGTGCACATGTCATTGCAGATCTTCATCGCGGCGATGATCGCCGCCTGCGGCGTCGGCGCGTTCGCCGCCGCCGCTGTCGTCTGGGACCGCCGCCGCTTCTGGCGGCTGCGAACGGGCGCGACGGCCGGGTGGGTCTTCGGTTTCCTGCTGCTGGGCGGCGGGTTGCTGGCGGGTTCGTGCTTGGGCCTGATCCGGCTCTGACAGACTGCCGGGTATGCGCGTCTACGTTGGTTCCGACCATGCCGGTTATGAGCTGAAAGAGCATCTGGTCAGCGCCCTCGGGCCGCTGGGCTATGAGGTCGTGGACGTCGGTCCGGCGAAGTACGACCCCGACGACGACTACCCGGCGTTCTGTTTCCACACGGGCGCCCGGGTGGTCGCCGACCCGGACAGCCTGGGCGTGGTCATCGGCGGCTCGGGCAACGGCGAGCAGATCGCCGCGAACAAGGTGCCCGGCGTCCGGGCCGCCCTCGCGTGGAACGTCGACACCGCCCAGCTGGCCCGGGAGCACAACAACGCCAACGTCGTCGCCATCGGCGCGCGCCAGCACACGCTGGACGAGGCAACTACGCTCGTGAGTGCGTTCCTGCGCACGGAGTTCTCCGGCAACGAGCGGCACGTCCGGCGTATCGCGCAGGTGCTGGAGTACGAGACGTCCCACACCCTGCCGCCGCTGCCGGACTAGGAGACCTAGCGCTCGCCGTACTCAGGCGGGGGTGCCGAGCGTTGCGCGGGGATGTCGGCGATCCTCGGCATGATGATCGTCGCGCCGACGTCCTCGAGTGGCTGCCCGGCCTGCCGGGCAGCGAGGCGCTCCTGCAGCAGCGCCCGCGGGATCTCCATGGTGATGTCGCCGGCGTGCTCGGGTGTGCCTGCCTGCGGCACCGGCTGCCGGCGCTGGTCCGCCTCCCGCTCCATGCTCAGCGCCCAGGCCTGGTCGCGCGTCAGCCGTGCGTCGAGCCGCCAAAGGATCAGCGGCAGCAGGCACACCGCGAGCCCCAGGCACGGCCACAGCAGCGAGGCGGGCGCCGCGTAGTCGCGCGCGAACGACATTACGATCGCCGCCACCAGCACCACCAGCCAGCCGAGATGGTTGCGGAACGTGCGCAGTCCGTCGTGGGTGCCGCTCTCGCCCTTCGGCGTGACCACGAACCGGGTCGGCCGCCGGAGGATCGTGCTGATCAGCTGCACCGCGTAGATCGGCGCGCCGATGATCGACATCAGCATGCCCTTGAAGCCGCGGGAGTCCGGCGGCTCGTAGGGGCTGACGTTGTACTGCCGGTTGTTGATGTACAGCCACAGCGAAAAGGCGGTGGCGTCGGTATACAGCGCGAACCACAGCTGCGGCGAGATCGTCATGCCGCTGACGCCGAGGGCCAGGAACAGGATCGCGTTGGCGATGCCCAGCAGCCAGCCGATCGCCATCGACGGGTAGAACGTCGTGATCAGCGTGTAGTGCAGCATGCCGCCCGGCGACAGCCGCCAGAACCGCCGCCAGTACGTCCGGGCGAGGATCTCGAACGTGCCGCGCGACCAGCGCCGCTGCTGGCTGAAGTAGTCGTTCCAGCTCGTCGGCCCCTCGCCGGCGGAGAGCACGTCCGGGGTATACACCGACTTCCACCGCCGCCCGGTCTGCGGGTTGCGGGTCGTGTGCAGCATCAGTCCGGTCGCCATGTCCTCGGTGATCGAGTCGCTGAGCCCGCCGATGCTGCGCAGCGCCGAGACCCGGATGGCGTTGTTGGTGCCGACCAGCATCGACGTGCCGTAGCGATTGGCCGCCCGCTGGATGACGCTGTGGAACGGGAACTGCTGCGACTCCGCGGCCCGGGTCACGAAGGCCTCGCCGTTCTTGTAGCACTGCGGGCCGATCGCATACGCCACGTCGGGGTCGCGGAAGTAGCCGACGATCCGCTCGGCGAAGTTGGCCAGCGGCACATGGTCGGGGTCGACGGCGAGCAGCACGTCGTAGTCCTCGCCGTGCGCGTCCACCCACGCGTTGTAGTTGCCGTGCTTGGTCTTGGCCCGGAACGGCCCCTTCGGCTGGTTGTACCGCTGGCTGCCCTTGCGCGTGAAGTGCCGGATGCCGAGCTCCTCGCACATGGCCTTGACGTCGTCGTCGTCGCCCTCGTCGAGCAGCCAGATGTCGAACACGCCGCGGTGGCGGATGCGCTTGGCCGCCCGCAGCGTGTCGCGGACGACCGCGATCGGCTCCTTGCTGGGCACGATCGTGGTCAGGAACGCCAGCCGCAGCCGCGGGTCGGGGGTCACCGGGATCGGGTCGCGAGCGGTGATCGAGGCCAGCGACAGCGACAGCACGTTGATCAGCCGCAGCAGCTCGACGATGGCGATGGTGACGATCACGAACACGTTCGCGATCCCGGCCGCCTCGGCCGTCGGCCCCGGGTTGGTCTGCGCGAAGTGCGCGGGCTGCAGCAGCCAGACGCAGAAGACCACCTCGAAGCAGATGTTGAGCAGCGCGATCAGCACCGAGCGGGCCACCCGGGACCGGCCGTCGACCTTGCGCTGCGGACGGTAACGCACCCGGTACGGCTCGTTGGCCGGCGGCGGGTTCAGCGGGCCGGCGAGCCGGCTGTAGCTCTCCAGCCGCGCCCAGGACCGGCCGTACACGGGAATCTCGAGTGGCTCCGTCACGGGGTCCTTTCGCTGCGTCGCGCCGCGGACGCGGGGTTCCACCCGCCCGACCGCCAGAGAGCATAAGTCACGCGAGGCTTGCTCGCGTTGGCCGTGATGCTGGTAACCCGGCCAGGGTGATGCGCTGGGATACCCTCCCGTGGTGGCGAACGTCGTGGCGGGTGGCGGGACGCGGACGGGTTCGGTGGTGCTCGCGTTCGCGCTGGCGGTGCTGAGCGGATGCGAAAGGGCCGACCCGCCGGAGCCGACAGGTTCGGCCGCGGCCGCCTACGGCAACTGCACGCCGTCGCCGGCCCCCGCCCGGCCGGTCGCCGGGAACCCGCTCGCCGGCCGCCCGTTCTTCGTCGACCCCAACGGGCCGGCGGCGCTGCAGGTGGCGCGCTGGGAGGGCCAGCAGCGCGCGGCCGATGCCGCCGCCCTGCGCAGGATCTCCGACCGCCCGGTGGCCCTGTGGGTCGGCGACGATGCCGGCAGCGTCGGCGCGCGCGTCGACGCCGTGCTGGGCTGCGCCGTGGCGCAGGGGCAGTTGCCTGTCCTGGTGGCGTACAACATCCCGAACCGTGACTGCGGCAGTTACTCGTCCGGCGGCGCCGCGTCACGGGATGAGTACCGATCGTGGATCCGGGCGTTCGCGAGCGGCGTGCGGGGCCGGCCGGTCGCGGTCATCGTGGAGCCGGACGCGGTCGCGCACGCCGTCGAGGGCTGCGACAGCGAGTCGCGGTACGAGCTGCTGGCCGACGCCGTCCAGGTGCTCAAGGCGACCGGCTCGGCGGTGGTCTACCTCGACGCGGGCCACCCGCGGTGGATCACCGACGTGAACAGGCTGGCCGCAGCGCTGCAGCGCGCCGGGATCGCCCACGCCGACGGCTTCTCCCTCAACGTGGCCAACTTCGTCAGTACGCCGGACAACGTGGCGTACGGCAACCGGATCTCCGGCGCCGTCCCCGGCAAGCCGCACTTCGTGATCGACACCAGCCGTAACGGCGCAGGCGAGGTGGAGACCGCCGGCGACGTGGACGGCGGCCCGCGGTGGTGCAACCCGCCGGGCCGCCTGCTGGGCAAGCCCCCGACCACGGACACCGGCGACCCGCGCGTGGACGCCCTGCTGTGGATCAAGCGGCCAGGCGAGTCCGACGGCGCCTGCCGCCCCGGTGAGCCCCCGGCCGGCCAGTGGTGGCCCGAGTACGCCCTGGACCTGGCCCAGCGCTCGGCCTGACCGCTCGCGCCGTTCGCAGCCGCGTCGCCGATCGGCCCGGCGGAACCGGGCGGCGGGTTCACCCTCCGGATCGCGGCCCCTGCCAGCGGACGGGGAAGACGCCGAGCCGGGCCTCGTGCCGGGGGTCTCCCGACTCGGCGTGGCCGGCGGGTTTCGTGCAGCGGACCTCCACGTCGCCGGTGGCGGTGGTGGTCGTCTTCGTGGCGGGGCAGGTGGCGATCTCCATGACGCACGACCTTAGTCGAACATGCGTACGAAAGTAGTCGTGATCAAGGAATTGACCTGCTGAAACGTCCGGTACGTGCCCGCCGGTGCCCGATCATCCGGATTCTTCCAGGCGGGCGGCGCGGGCGTTGAGGTAGCGCTGCTGCGGCAGGTTGCCGGCCAGGGACGCCGCGGTCAGGTACGACACCCGGGCGCCCACCGGGTCGCCGGCCATCTCCAGCAGGTGGGCGCGTACGGCGTGCAGGCGGTGGTCGGCGGCCCTCCAGCGTGGCCGCGGCCATCAGAAGCCCAGCTCCGCGGAGGCCTCGACGATCGGGCGCACATCGGCGTACGCGGTGGCGGCGACCTCTGGCGGCGCCGGGCACTCGCCGAGGCGCATCGCGATCTGGGTGGCCCGGTCGAAGCTGTCGCACTCGACGATCCAGTAACCGGCGAGGACCTCCTGCGTCTCCGCGTAGGGCCCGTCGGTCACGACGGCGGGCGCGCCGCTGACCCGCCGGGTGTGTACGGGCGCGTCGAGGCAGGCGAAGTCCTCCGGCGTCCATGGCGTCTCGGGCGTCTGGCCGGGCTTGCCCGCCATCGCGTCGTAGTCGCGCTGCGAGGCGTAGCTCAGGATCATGTACTTCACGGTCGGCCTCTTCCGGTTCGGTGTCGTGGGCTACGTCGGAGCCGCACCGCACTTCCGGACGGGTTCGGGCCGGGCTCAGGGCAGTTCAGCGAAGGAACTCCAGGACCGCGGCGGTGAACTGCGACAGCGCGGTGCTGTGGATGCGGTGGCCGACCGGGATCGTGACCAGCCGGGCGTCCGGGATCGCCGCCGCCACCGCCCGCAGCCGGGCGGGCGGGATGTGGCTTCTCGGACCTCCCGACAGCACCAATGCCGGGGCCTCGATCTTCGCCAGACCGTCCCACCAGCCGGGGTCGGGCTCGCGCAGTCGCGCGATGGCCGACATCAGCGCGTGGCGGTCGAAGCGCCGCCGCGGGGACAGACCGCCGGCCAGACCGGACAGCGCCAGCCGGGCGCGGGAGAAGCCGCCGGGCGTGCCGGCGCGGGGCGGGGCCGGCGGATCCTCGAGCACCAGCCGGGACACCCGGCCCGGGTGGCGCTGGGCGATCAGCGACGCCGTGTGGGCGCCCAGGGAGTGCCCGACCAGCACGGCCGGGCCGTGCTCGTCGCACCCGAGCTCGTCGAGCAGCTCGACCACGTCGTCGGCATAGCCCTCCAGGGTGTACTCCGGGCAGCGCGGGCTGTCGCCGTGACCGCGCAGGTCGGGGGCGACGACGCGCCAGCCGGAGATCGAGCGTGTGAACGCGTCCCAGGTCGCACGGCCGCTGCCGCCGCCGTGCAGCAGGATCATGAGCGGGCCGGCGCCCGACGCGGTGCGGGCGAGTCTCATGCGCCGAGCTGGTCGGCCATGTCGTGCTTCGCGCCGACGAGCTCACGCATCGGGATCGGCCGGCGGCTCGAGCTTTCGATGTCCTTGCCCTCCTTGGAGTACAACGGCGGCCAGGTGTGCAGGCCCGCGTCGAGCGGGCAGGCCGCCACCTCGTCGCGCCAGCCGGGCCAGCGCCAGCTGAGGTAGAACTGGTCGACCGCGCCGGCCAGCATCGCATACAGCCAGTCGGTGTAGCCGAGAGTGAGGTCCTCCCAGCGCAGGGTGTCCGGTGCGAAGTAGTGGATCGTGGGCACCTGAGCCGACTCGCCCTGGCTCCACACGAACTCGCCACCCATGATGTCCTGCGCGACGAGCAGCCCGGCGGGCTCGAACGCCTCGTTCACCGTGTGGATGTCGGCGAGCCGGCGCTGCGGGTCGCCGGACCCGAAGACCCGCAGCCAGCCGCCGTCGACCACCAGGCCGCCGCTGCCGTACACGAGGGCGCCGAGCCAGGACGTGGTGCCGACCTGCAGCCGGTGCAGGCAGGAGGCGGCCCGGTCGGGGTCGGTCGGCAGGATCTCGACGGCATACGGGGAGCCGGTGACGGCGGCCTCGATCTCGGCCCAGGCGGACCGGTCGTCGGAGATCAGCTCCGCCAGCGAGCGCACCCGCCAACTGTACGGCCGGGGGCCGCCCGGCACGAACGACCGAATCTCCGCTGAATGATTGTCATTCACGTTTCTCAGACTGTCGGTCAGCGGATACTGAGAGTCACTATGCCGAACATGACTCGTCGCTGGTTGATCACTGGTTGCTCCACCGGCCTGGGGCGCGCGCTGGCCGAGGCGGTGGCCGCGTCCGGGCAGCAGGTGCTGGCCACGGCGCGGCGCCCGGAGGCCCTCGAAGAGCTACGCGATCGGTACCCGGGCAACCTCGCCACCTGCGTACTCGACGTACGCGACCCCGACGACTGCCACAACGCGTTGCACGCCGCGCTGGCCCGCTACGGCGGCGTGGACGTGCTCGTGAACAACGCCGGCGCCGGCCACTTCGGCGCCGTGGAGGAGGTCACCGACGCCGAGCTCGAGGCGCAGCTGGCGGTGCACCTCGTCGCGCCGTGGCGCCTGACCCGGATGGTGCTGCCGCTGATGCGTGCCCAGGGCTTCGGCGACATCGTGATGGTCTCCTCGACGGCGGGGCGGATGGCGTACCCCGGCCTGGGCGCGTTCGCGGCCGCGAAGTACGCGCTCGAGGGCATGGTCGAGACGCTCGCGCTGGAGCTGGCCGGCACCGGGGTGCACGTGATGGCGGTCGAGCCGGGCAGGTACGCGACCGAGTGGGGGGCGTCGCTGACGGAGTCGGCGGAGCACGTGCCGGCGTACGCGGCGGTCCTCGAGCCCATGCGCGCCGGCCTGCGGGCGCTGAAGTCGCTGCCGGTGGCGAGCCCGCCCGAGCTGTTCGCCGCCGAGCTGATGCGGCTGATCGTGTCGGAGGAGCGGCCGGTGCGCACGCCCGTCGGCGAGGACGCGTGGAGGGTGCTGCTGGACGCGGCGCAGCGCGACTACACGGCGTTGCTCAACGCGCGCCAGGTGCCGGCGGCGGTCTGATCAGGCGGCTGTGACCAGGTCGGCGCGCAGCGCGGACAGCTCGTCGGCGCTCAGCCCGTGCTCGCGCGCCCACCCCTCCATGCCGCCCCACCGCTCGCGCACCAGCTCGAGCGTCCGGATCATGAGCGCGGCCTGGGGCTCCCACACCGGCACCGACGCGGGCCGCGGCGGCAGCCCCAGGCGATCCACGACCACGGCCACCCGCTCGTTGATCGCCGGCATGGCGGCCGCCGTCGCGGCGTAGTCGGCCGCGATCGCCTCCTCCGGCACACCGAGCAGGCCCAGGACCACCGCGGCCAGCACGCCGGTGCGGTCGCAGCCCGCCTCGCAATGGAAGACCGCCGGAAGGGTGCCGGCGCAGGTCAGGTGGCGCACGGTGCGGGCCAGCACCGGCCCCTTCTCCGTGAGCATCGCCACATAGTGCCCGACGAGGTCGGCGGCGCCACTGACGTCGGCGATCGGCGCCGAGTAGTAGCCGACCCCCGCCCAGGACAGCGGGCCCCGGCCGAGCTGCTCGACCTCGTACTCGCCGCGCAGGTCGATCACCGTGGACAGGCCGAGGTCGTGCACCAGGCGCTCGGCGTCGGCCGGCGTCGCGTAGGCGAGCGAGTCGCTGCGGAACAGCAGGCCGGGCCGCACGGTGCCGCCGTCCGCGGGCAGGCCGCCGAGGTCGCGGAAGTTGACCAGCCCCTCGAGCTTTCCGGCGACCGGCCGCCGGCGGCGCCACCATCTCACCAGATGAGGTCCTTCACCCAGTGGTAGAAGGAGATGAACCAGCCCACCTCGCGCAGGTAGGCGATGCCGGCCGCGGCCAGGAACAGCCCGGTGAGCGCGTGGGCGCCCTTGGCCGTGCGGCGCGGGCGGCCGAGGCGCTGCTCGATGATGAGCCGGCCGAGCAGGCGGGCCAGGGCGAACACACCGACGGCGACGCCGAGGACGACCAGGAACGCGATGAACGGGCCGGTCAGGCGGCCCTCGCTGCTGAGCGCCCACAGGCCCCAGCAGACGAAGGCGATGGCCGCGCCGGTGCCGGTGAACTCCCAGCCGATCTTCAGCTGGCGGGCGCGCTCGCCACGCGGCGGCGTGTACCGCGGGTGGTGGTCCTCCTCCGGCTCAATGGGCATCATGCCGGTCGGGTCGGGCGCCGGCCGCGGGATGACCTTGGCCCGGCCGCGCATCTGCGGCACGCCCTCGGCGTTGACCGCGACCCCGCCGGACGAGACGGGCACGCCCGACACCGGCTGGTCGGACACCGGTGGCATGAAGACCGGCGGTGCCGAGACGGGCGGGCTCGAAACCGGGGGAAGCGGCTGGAACGCCGTGGCCGAGTTGACGGGTGAGGTCACCGCGCGCAGCGCCACCAGTTCCCGCTCCAGACGCTCGATGCGCTGGTACGCGTCGGTCTCCGTGCCGCTGATCGCCGGGCGGGCCCGGCCGACCGCGCGGCCGTTCTCGGTCGTCTCGGTCTCGTGCCAGTCGCAGCCGACGTCGGGCAGGCTGCCACTGGCGACAGCCCGGCGGACCAGCTCGGCCAGGCCGCTCAGCCAGGACTGCAGCTCCCGGGTCTCCGGGCGGTCGGCGGGCCGGTCGGCCAGCGGCGCGTGCAGGTGGTCGCGCAGCGCCGGGATGCGCTCCAGCAGCGGATGGCGGCGCAGCACGTTCCACGGCGGCGGCGACGCGTCGGGCGCGCCGTACTGGTCGCTGCGGCCGTCGACGCGAGGGTAGGCGCCGGTGACCATGAAGTACGCCACCGCGCCGTAGCCGTGCACGTCGTACGCCGGGCCGACGTGCTTCACGCCGCCGAACGCCTCGGGGCCGCCCGACTCCGGCGTGTAGGCGATCTGGGTGATCTCCTCCTCGCGGAAGTACCGTGCGCCGGTGAAGTCGATCAGGCGGATCTCGCCGGTGGCGAGCACCATCACGTTGGACGGCTTCACGTCCATGTGCAGCACCGGCGTCGCGCCGCTCTCCTGCGGGTCGTGCAGATGCCGCAGTACCACGGCCAGGGTCTTCAACGCCGAGACGGCGTTGAGCCGGCGCCCTCCCGCGGCGGCCGACCGCTGCGTCACGTATTCACGCAGGTTGACGCCGTGCAGGTAGTCGTACACCTGATACGGCACCGCGTCGCCGGGCGCCGGGCGCTCGCCCGGGCGGTGCGGCGGCGGGCCGTAGAAGCCGTCGGCGCGCCGGCAGATGCCCGGAACGCCCCGGTTGTTGAGATCCATGAGCGCGGCGTCGCCCTTGTCCCACGACCGCAGCTCGTCGGCGATCGGCCGCTGCGGGTCGACGCGGAAGACCTTGACCGTCATCGGCGCCGAGGTCACGCCGCCGCAGATGCGCACGGCGCGGTAGACGTCCGCCTGTCCGCCGGAGCCCAGGTGAGCCACCAGCCGATACCGCTGGAACGTCTCCGGCAAAGGGCTCGCGGGACCGCAGACCAGGTCCAGCAACGCACCCTGCGTCATCGTGCCACTCCCCCCAGCAATGTCGTACCCCCCATACGGTTTCGAGAGTAACGAGCGCGCAAATCGGTCGCGCTCAGTGGCGGTCACGGGGTAGACACGACGGGATGAGCGAGTATCTGCTGCGCACCGCGACCGACGGCGACTTCGACGCACTGGCCCGCCTGATCCGCGACGCGTTCGGCGGCACCATCGCCCCCGACCCCGCCGACAGCGTCCGCACCGTCATCGAGCCGGCCCGGACCCACGTCGTCGAGCACGGCGGGCAGCTGGTGGGCACCGCCGGGATCCTCACCCGCGATCTCGCCGTGCCGGGTGGCGTGCTGCCGGCAGCGCACGTCACCGGCGTCGCCGTGAACGCCGCGCACACCCGCCGCGGGCTGCTGCGCCGCATGATCACCGAGCAGTTGCACACCGCGCCGGAGGCCGTGGCCGTGCTGTGGGCCTCCGAGGGTCGCATCTACCAGCGCTTCGGCTACGGCCTGGCGTCACGGAACCTGGCCATCCGCGCCGACCGGCGTGAGGTGTCGGTGCTCGCGCCGCCCGCGCCGGGCAACCTGCGCGCCGCGGTTCCCGCCGACGCCATCGCGGAGCTTTCCCAGGTGTACTCCCGGGTGCTCCCGGCCCGCCCGGGCTGGTCGAGCCGCAACGAGACCTGGTGGAAGCACCTCACCAGCGACCCGCCGGCCAATCGGGAGGGGCGCACCGCGGAGCGCGCGGTGATCTTCGAGAACCCGGACGGCGTCGTGGACGGCTACGCCCGCTACCGCATGACGCCCGGCTGGGACGACAACGGCCCGAAGCAGGAGGTCAACGTCACCGAGGTGGTCGCCGCCACGCCCACCGCGTATGCCGAGCTGTACCGGTTCCTGCTGCGCATCGACCTGTCCCGCACCCTGGCGCAGGGCCTGAGCAGCGTCGACGAGCCGCTGTTCTACCTGGTCGACGAGCCGCGCCGGCTCGGCGGCAAGGTCGGCGACGGGCTCTGGGTGCGCATCATCGACCTGCACCGTGCGCTGACCGCCCGGCGCTACGCGGCCCCGGTCGACGTCGTCCTCGAGGTCACCGACGGCCTGCTCGAGGCGAACGCGGGCCGGTGGCGCCTGCGCGCCGGTGCCGGCGGAGCGCTGGTGACCTGCACCCGGGCCGACGGCGAGCCCGACTTCAGCCTGGACATCGCCGATGTGGGCGCCGCCTACCTGGGCGGGACCCCGCTCGGCGCCCTGCACCAGGCCGGCCGCATCCGGGAACACCGCCCGGGCGCCGTGGCCGCGACGAGCACCGCTTTCGGCTGGCCCGTCGCGCCGAACTCGATCGAGATCTTCTGATCCATCCGCGGCGGCGCCGGAGGCGGTACTGTCGGGCGCATGGGTGGGATCCAGCGCCGGAGGCGCCGCATGCGGCAACATCAGCCGGTGACCCCGCCCGCTCCCGCGCCGGCTCCGCCGCACTCGGAAGATGTTGCCCCTGATCCTGCCCTGGACGCCGTCCCCGGCGTCCAGGCCGACGTCCAGGCCAAGGTCGACCGTGACGCCGGGACTGAGGCCGGTCCCGGAGGCGGTGCCGACGCCGAGGTCGTTCCCCCCGGGTCCGTCGCCCCCAGGCCCGTGCCCCGCCCCTCGCCGCACCACCTGGCGGAGCTGTCGGGCACGTTCGCGATGACCGCGAGCGTGCACGACCCGGAGCCGGCCGCCCCCGAGCCGGTCCATGAGGACGACCATCCCGGCGACCACCACCACCATCACCACCACGACACGCATCACCACCATCATCATCATCACGATGAGGTCGTGTCCGAGCGCGGCCTGCGCGGCCTGGTGGGCGGCGGCGCGTCCCAGGTGAGCGTGTCGTCGGCGATGCGCGCCCGCGACGCGGCCCGCCCGACCGGCGACGACCTCGCCGCCGCCGAGCGCGACCTGCAGATCATCCGCCGTGGCTGGGTGCCACGCGAGGAACTGACCCGTCCGGGCCGCCGCTCGCCCACGAGTTGAACACCAGGTAGTCGTTCGCTCTCGGTATGCGATTGGTCCGTACGACGGATTTGTCGTCCGTCAATCTGCCCCTTACGGTGGCTGACGCCTGCTGTCGCAGCCGGAAGAGGTCCCCGTTGTTCGTACCGCACTGGATTCGCCGGAAGATCGTCCTGCCTGCCGTCGCCGGCGTCGTCCTCGGAGCGGCCAACGTTCCTATTCTGTATTCGGCCACCGTCGATTGGCTCCACGAACACGAGATCAATAGCTCGGACTACAAGTACGCCAACGGCTACTGGCAGGTTGTCGAGTTACCCAAGGGCCAGCGAGTCAACGCGATCCACGCGGCGCTGCTCCCGTCCGGCCGAATTCTGCTCATCGCCGGCTCCGGCAACGACCGCGAGCAGTTCCAGGCGGGCACGTTCAAGACGCTGATCTTCGACCCGGTCAACGGCCGGACGACGCTGGTGCCGACCCCGACCGACCTGTTCTGCGCCGGGCACGCCTACCTGCCCGACGGCAAGCTGCTCGTGGCCGGCGGCACCCTGCGATACGAGATGCTCAAGACCGACGTCAAGCGCGCGGGCGGCACGGTGACCGTGAAGAACGAGTCGCCCGACGCACCGCACACGTTCCCCAAGGGGACGGTCCTCGTCGGGAAGAACGGGCGCAAGTATCTCCTCGGCGACGAGGTCACCGTCCCGGCCGCGACCAAGGTCGTCCAACCGCCACACCGCCCCGGCGGAACCCCCGGCGTCGTCATCACGGCCGGCGAGGCGCGGGTCTGGGCCGACGCCGCCGCCGACGGCAAGGAATACGTGGTCGACCATCAGACGCAGTACGAGATCGAGGGCCTCTCCGGCGCCGACCAGCACAACATCTACGCGATGGCCGACAAGATCACCATAGATCAGCAGGACTTCCAGGGCCGCAAGGAGACCTACGAGTTCAACCCGGTCACCGAGCAGTACGAGCGCGTCGCCGACATGCACGAGAAGCGCTGGTATCCGACCCTGACCGGCCTGCCCGACGGCTCCGTCCTGGCCGTCTCCGGCCTCGACGGCGGCGGCCAGGTCGTCGACGGCTCGCAGAACGAGATCTACGACCCGAAGACGAAGACGTGGACGGTCCGCAAGGACCTGAACAGGTACTTCCCGACGTATCCGGCGCTGTTCCAGACCGATCGCGACGGTGTGCTCTTCTTCTCCGGCTCGAACGCCGGCTACGGCCCCGCCGACAAGGGCCGCGATCCCGGCCTGTGGAACCTCGCCGACAACAGCTTCCAGAAGGTGCCCGGCATCCGCGACCCCGACGTGCTGGAGACCAGCATGTCGGCGTGGGCCGGCCCGGTGCAGAACCAGACCGTGATGGTCGTCGGCGGCGGTGGGATCGGCGAGTCCGCGCGGTCGACCGGCCGCATCGACATCGTCAGGCTCAAGGGCGACAACCCGCGCTTCGAGCCGGGCCCGAGCCTGCCGGAGGGCACGCGCTACCCGAACCTGGTCCAACTGCCGGACGACACCGTGCTGATCACGAACGGCGCGTCCGACTACCGCGGCCGCTTCGGCAGCGACAACCACAACGCGCGGATCTACCACCCGGGCACCAACACGCTCACGTATGCCGCCGACCCCCGCGTGGGCCGCAACTACCACAGCGCCGCCGTCCTGCTCCCCGACGGCCGCGTGCTCACGGTTGGCTCGGACCCACTCTTCCGCGACGAGAAGAACACCATCTCCGGCACGTTCGAGCAGCGCCTGGAGATCTACACGCCGCCGTATCTGTTCCGCGGCCCCCGCCCGACGATCGGCGGTGGCCCGGCAACCTTGGCCGCGGGCCGGCAGGCCACGTACACAACGGCCGCCCCGAGGGAGATCGCCGCGGTCCGCCTGATCCGCCCGAGCGCAGCCACCCACATGCTCAACACGGAGCAGCGCTCCCTGATCCTGGACTTCAAGACCTCGTCGAACGCGGTGACGGTGACGCTCCCGTCGTCCCCCGCCCTGATGCCCCCCGGGCCGTACATGCTGTTCGTCATCAACAAGGACGGCGTCCCCTCAGAGGCCAAGTGGGTCACGGTCTCCTGAGGTTTGCCGCGTGCTCGGAGGCTCTCAAGTTCTGGAGACGCTCGCTACCTCCCAGCGGTCGTCGATCGGTTCGCGGGTGACCAGGCAGGTGAAGTGCTGACCGCCGGCCTCTGTGTCGACAAGGAAGCCATCGTCGCCGGTGCGGGCAACGGACTCGACCCTTGCCGTCGAGTTGGTCTGCGTGCGGACTGCCGTCGTGCACAGGCCGCGCACGGCACGCTCGTCGCTGCGAGACATGAGGTAGACCGACAGGCCGGCGAGTGCGGCCAGCCCGAGGACGACCACTGTGCCCCTGCGAAGGAACGCTTTCAAGGTCTCGCCCTGTTGGCCAGCCACGGCGCCATCGATCATTCCGAGCATGCTACGCGCCGGCCGACCGGCACATGGCCCCTGCGTCAACTCGGTGGCGCGACCGGCCCGCGGCGCTGACCTGTGCGGGTGATCTGTACCCGCTGCCCGGGGCGTAGCGTCGTTGTGAGGGTGGAACCACCGAGAGTGCTGGTCGGCGACTGGCCTGGAAACCGATCCGCTCTATCCCGCCCCATTCATGTGAATACGACGGATTCGCGGACGAAGCGGACATACTTCGTCATGTGTGCGGCTGATACGGCCTGATCAGGACGGCTGGACGGCCGGCGCAGAAGGCGTCGCGCATTGGCACGACGGGTAAGACCGAGATCGGCAAACCCTAGAGGCAGGTGGTCTGACCTGCGAAGAAGGGTGAGAGCGGGCGAGGAGAATCGAACTCCCACCGTCAGTTTGGAAGACTGAAGCTCTGCCATTGAGCTACGCCCGCATGCGCCCGGCGGCACCGGGTGCGCGTATAGCGTACCGAATCCAGCTTCCCGGCGTCGTGCTCGGGGGTCCGCGGTGTGCGACACCGGCATACCGAGCGGCGCGCTGCCCAGCGGAGCGCATACACTTGCCGACGCACACCACCGGGGTGTAGCGCAGTTTGGTAGCGCACTCGCTTTGGGAGCGAGGGGCCGTGGGTTCAAATCCCGCCACCCCGACCGGGAACACGCAGCCGTCAGTCCACACAGCCGTAGCAACGAGGGAGAAAGTTCTGTGAAGAGCACCGTCGAGACCCTGAGCCCGACTCGCGTGCGGCTCGAAATCGAGGTGCCGTTCGCCGAGCTGGAGCCGAGCCTCAAGAAGGCCTATCGCGAGATCGGCTCGCAGGTCAACATCCCCGGGTTCCGTCGCGGCAAGGTGCCCTCGGCGGTCATCGACCAGCGGGTGGGGCGCGGTGCGGTCCTCAACGAGGCCGTGCAGGAGGTCATCCCGACCCAGATCCTGGCCGCGGTGCGCGAGCACGAGGTCAAGACGCTGGGGCGGCCCGAGGTGGAGATCACCGAGTTCGCCGATGGCCAGCCGTTGAAGTTCACGGCCGACGTGGACGTGCGGCCGGAGATCACCCTGCCCGACCTGAGCGAGATCCAGGTGAGCGTCGACACGCTGGTCGTGAGCGACGACGACGTCGAGGAGCAGCTCAAGGGGCTGCGCGACCGGTTCGCCACGCTGAAGACCGTCGAGCGCACGGCGCTGGTCGGCGACTACGTCCAGATCGACCTGGTCGCGACCGTCGACGGTGAAGAGGTGCCGGGCGGCAGCGCGACCAACGTCTCGCACGAGGTCGGCAGCGGTCAGCTCGTGCCGGGCCTCGACGACGTGCTGGTCGGCATGGGCGCCGGCGACTCGACCACGTTCACCACGCAGCTGGTCGGCGGCGACCTCGAGGGGCGCGACGCCGAGGTGTCGGTCGCCGTGAAGTCGGTGAAGGACAAGCAGCTGCCCGATGTCGACGACGAGTTCGCCCAGCTGGCGAGCGAGTTCGACACCCTGGAGGAGCTCAAGGGTGACCTGCTCACCCGGCTCACCCGGGTGAAGCGGATGGAGCAGCTGTACTCGGCCCGTGACCTCGCCCTCAAGGCGCTCATCGACGCGACCGACGTCCTCGCCCCCGAGGGCGTGGTGAAGGAGGAGGTCGAGTCGCGCAAGGAGTCGATGAACGACCAGCTGCAGCGCATCGGCGCGTCGTTCGAGGACTACCTGCAGACCGAGGGCAAGACCGAGGAGGAGATGGACGCCGAGCTCAACGAGGCGGCCGTCGAGGGCGTGAAGGTCCAGCTGGTGCTCGACACCCTGGCCGACGCCGAGAACATCCAGGTCAGCGACGACGAGTTCGGGCACGAGATCGTGCACCGGGCGCAGCGGGCGGGCATGGGCCCCCAGCAGTACTACGACCAGCTGGTCCAGGCCGGCGTGGCCGGCGCGGTCTTCGGCGACGTGCGCCGCGGCAAGGCACTCGGCGTGGTGCTGGAGCGGGTGAAGATCGTCGACGGCGACGGCAACGCGCTGAGCCTCGACGACCTGCGCGGCGCCGTCGACGACCACGAGGGTCACGATCACGGCGACCACGAGGGCCACGACCACTAACGTTGAGGCCGGGGCAAAAGCCCCGGCCTTCACCACGGTGCGCTCATAGCGAAATGCGGTCAGCACAGGAAGCCGCCGCTCCCCGCACCGGTTAGGGTCGGCAAGTACAAGACTCTTGCGAAGGGCTGCCATGACCGACCTGCATATTCCAGCGTCGCCAGTCAGTCCCGCGCCCAGCGGGCGCGGTCGGGGCGCGGACACGAGCCTGACGCTCGACGACTCGGTGTTCAACCGGCTGCTCAAGGAACGGATCATCTTCCTGGGCAGCGAGGTCAACGATCAGGTTGCCAACCGGATCTGCGCCCAGATGCTGTTGCTCGCCGCCGAGGACGAGGAGCGGGACATCTGGCTGTATATCAACTCGCCCGGTGGCTCCGTCTACTCGGGCATGGCGATTTACGACATCATGCAGTTCGTCTCGAACGACGTGGCGACTGTTGCGATGGGCATGGCCGCCTCGATGGGCCAGCTGCTGTTGTGCGCCGGTGCGCCGGGCAAGCGCATGGCGCTGCCGCACGCGCGGATCATGATGCACCAGCCGTCCGGCGGCATCGGGGGCACGGCCTCCGACATCGCCATCCAGGCCGAGCAGATGCTCTACACCAAGCGCATGTTCCAGGAGCGGGTGTCGTTCCACACGGGGCAGTCGCTCGAGCAGATCGAGGCCGACTCCGACCGTGACCGCTGGTTCACCGCCGATGAGGCGCGGGACTACGGCTTCATCGACAAGGTGATCACCGGGGCCCAGCAGGCTCCGGAAGGCGCCGGAACACTGGCCTGAGGAGCGAAGCCATGACCGATCTGAGCCTGCCCCCGGCGCTGCGCGAGGTGCACAACCGTTACATCCTGCCGTCGTATGTCGAGCGGACGTCGTATGGCATCAAGGAGACCAACCCGTACAACAAGCTGTTCGAGGACCGGATCATCTTCCTCGGCGTGCAGATCGACGACGCGTCCGCCAACGACGTGATGGCGCAGCTGCTGACGCTGGAGAGCAACGAGCCGGACCGCGACATCATCGTCTACATCAACTCGCCGGGTGGCTCGTTCACGGCCATGACGGCGATCTACGACACGATGACCTACGTCCGGCCGGACATCCAGACCGTGTGCCTGGGCCAGGCGGCGAGCGCGGCGGCGGTGCTGCTCGCGGCGGGCACCCCGGGTAAGCGGCTGGCGCTGCCCAACTCGCGCATCATCATCCACCAGCCGGCCACCGAGGGCGGTTACGGGCAGGGCTCGGACATCGAGATCCAGGCTCGGGAGATCATGCGGATGCGGACCCAGCTCGAGGAGATGGTGTCGCGCCACTCCGGCCAGCCGGTGGAGAAGGTCCGCAAGGACATCGACCGGGACAAGATCCTGACGGCCGAGGAGGCCAAGGAGTACGGCCTGGTCGACAACATTCTGGTCAGCCGCAAGAAGTCCAGCCTGGTGGCCTCGGGCAGCTGACGCGCCGGGCAACACTCTCATCGGCTCGCCCAACCTCTCCGGTTCGGCGAGCCGATGAGGTTCCGACTTCACGCGAAAAAGTGACCTGTCGGGCGCCTGGGGGAAAGACACCCCCGCGTAGGGGGTCGGAATACGGGCGACCACCAGGTAACGTCGAGGCAGTAGCCAGCGCGGGCGCCAGCCGCCCGCGCACGGCAGGGATGCGATCCGGACGTAGGGTCCGGCCGAAGGCAGGGAGATCGTAGGTGGCACGGATCGGCGACGGTGGCGACCTACTGAAATGCTCCTTCTGCGGCAAGTCGCAGAAGCAGGTGAAGAAGCTGATCGCCGGTCCCGGCGTCTACATCTGTGACGAGTGCATCGATCTCTGCAACGAGATCATCGAGGAAGAGCTCGCGGAGTCCGGCGACGTCAAGTTCGACGAGCTGCCCAAGCCGATGGAGATCTGCGCCTTCCTCGATCAATACGTGGTCGGCCAGGACCAGGCCAAGAAGGCCCTCGCGGTGGCGGTGTACAACCACTACAAGCGGGTCCAGGCGGAGTCCGGCGGCAGCTCCGGCGGCGACGGCGTCGAGCTGGCGAAGTCCAACATCCTGCTCATCGGCCCCACGGGCTGCGGCAAGACGCACCTGGCCCAGACGCTCGCGCGCATGCTCAACGTGCCGTTCGCGATCGCCGACGCCACGGCGCTCACCGAGGCGGGATACGTCGGCGAGGACGTCGAGAACATCCTCCTGAAGCTGATCCAGGCCGCCGACTACGACATCCGCCGGGCCGAGACCGGCATCGTGTATATTGACGAGGTTGACAAGATCGCCCGCAAGTCCGAGAACCCGTCGATCACGAGGGACGTCTCCGGCGAGGGCGTGCAGCAGGCGCTGCTGAAGATCATCGAGGGCACGGTCGCCAACGTCCCGCCGCAGGGCGGGCGCAAGCACCCGCACCAGGAGTTCATCCAGATCGACACGTCCAACGTGCTGTTCATCTGCGGCGGTGCCTTCGCCGGCCTGGACCGGATCGTGCAGCAGCGGGTCGGTAAGGGCGGCACGGGTTTCGGGGCCAACCTGCGCTCGATCACCGACCGGACGGCCGATGACGCGTTCTCCGACGTCATGCCCGAGGACATGCTCAAGTTCGGCCTGATCCCCGAGTTCATCGGGCGCCTGCCGGTGATCACGAGCGTCAAGAGCCTCGACCGCGACGCGCTGGTCAAGATCCTCACCGAGCCTCGCAACGCGCTGGTCCGGCAGTATCAGCGCCTGTTCGAGCTCGACGGCGTCGAGCTCGAGTTCGCGCCGGAGGCCCTCGACGCGATCGCCGACCAGGCCATCCTGCGTGGCACCGGCGCCCGCGGCCTGCGGGCGATCATGGAGGAGGTGCTCCTCTCCGTGATGTACGAGGTGCCGAGCAACCCGAACATCGCCCGGGTACTGGTCACCCGCGAGGTCGTCCTGGAGAAGGTCATCCCGACGATCGTGCCGCGGGACCTCGCCGCCCACCGCGTCGGCCGCCGCCGCGCGGACCGGGAGGAGAAGTCGGCCTGACTCCGACCAGAAGCAAGCTTCCAAGTGACCCGGGACACGGCGTCCCGGGTCACTTTGCGTCCGCTTCGGCGTGGCGCTCGACGCCGAGACGGCCGGCATGCCGTTCGTCATCGGCTGGCCGCTGACCACCGGGCCGGGTCTGCCGATCGTCTCCGATGATTTCTTACCGGGCGCTCGCCGGCGGTGCGATATCGCTCGTGGTGGCGCCCGAGCCTCCCGCGCCCTCCTTGGGCGTGCCCTGCTGTCCGGGGCCTTGTTCGGTGAGAGTCGCCGACCTGCTCGTGGCCGCGGGAGCCTTCGACGTCGCCGTCAACGCGCTCTCTTGGATGCGCCCGCTGCGGATCACCGGGCTGGGGCCGGCCGCCGTGGCCCTCGTGCTCACCGGCGGCTGAACGTAGGCTGGCCGGTATGCGCGTAGCGATGTGTCAGCTCAACGCCCGCGACGATCGGGCCGAGAACCTCCGGGTTGCCCGATCGCTGTTGCAGCGGGCCGCTGACGGGGGAGCAGACCTGGCCGTGCTGCCCGAATACGTCGACTACCTGGGCCGCGCGCGCTCGGCGCCCAAGCCCGAGCCCGTCGACGGCGAGTTCGCCGCGTTCTTCGCCGACGCCGCGCGGGAGCTCGGGATATGGGTGCACGCGGGGTCGTTCCACGAGACCGGCCCGGATGCCGAGCACACCTACAACACGTCGCTCGTCTTCGATCGATCCGGCGCCCTCGCCGCGACCTATCGCAAGATCCATCTCTATGACGTCGAGATCCCGGGCCGCGTCTCATATCGGGAATCGGCCACGGTCGCCCCTGGCGACTCGACGGAGATCGTCGATGTCGAGCGGATCCGACTGGGGCTGTCGATCTGTTACGACCTTCGGTTCCCCGAGTTGTACCGCAGATTGGCGATCGAGGGCGCGAACGTGCTCGCGGTGCCGGCGGCCTTCATGCTGCACACCGGCCGCGACCACTGGGAGGTCCTCCTGCGCGCCCGGGCCATCGAAAACCAGTGCTACGTGCTCGCCGCGGGACAGATCGGCAACCACGATCCCGATCGCACGTGCTTCGGGCGGAGCATGGTCGTCGACCCCTGGGGGACTGTCGTCGCCCAGGCGCCGGATGTCGTCGGCGTGACGTTCGCCGAGCTCGACCTCGCGCGGCTCGACGAGATCCGCGAGACGCTGCCGAGCCTCGCGAACCGCCGGCTGTAGCCCGATTTGACTCAGGCCCGGCAGGGTCCGTATGGTTCTCCAGGTCCGAGGGACTGGGCGGAAACGGCCAGTTTGTCGGATTGGTACCATCGGGCGGTGCGGGAGTGCGAGTTGGCGACCGCGAAGCCGGCCGGGTAAGGTACTCCAGCCGGTAGGGCACCGGGCGGGTTCGTGAGAGCCGGCCGGTCTACCGAAATCCCGAGCAGGACCAGCGCCGGAGACGGCGTGGTTGGCATGTGCGGGAGAAACGGCTCAGAAGGTCGAGAAGCGGAAAACGCGAACTTGACAGGACGGACCGGGCTGGTAAGGTAGGAAAGCCGGTGGCGAGCCGGGCGGGCAAGCGGGTGACGAACCCCGAAGCCGGCCGGTGCAACCGGATCTCCCGAAACAAGATCACCGGAAACGGTGAACTTGCTATGCTCGGGAAAACCGCTCGCAGTGAGAAAGTTCGGACAACGAGCTTGACAACGGCGAGCGAACTGGTAAAGTAGAGAAGTTGCCCCGGATGAGGCAAGCGAGCGATCGCGAACCTCGGCGGTGTGTGTTGGTTGTTTGAGAACTCAACAGGGTGCTTGTTAAGCCAGTGCCAAATGATTATTACCCCGTGGCATGGGCCTCTTGGAGGT
>NZ_JBEPDB010000093.1:0-33714 GCF_040300025.1 Dactylosporangium sp. NPDC000555
CGTGCCTCGGGTACCAACGACAAGGCCGGTGCCGCGACCAACCTGCTGCGATGGACGTCGCCCCGGTCCATCAAGGAGACCTTTGTGCCACCCACGCGCCATCGATACCCGCACATGGAGTGACCCGCTTGCTCTGTGAGTGTGCTGGGGTGCGGTCCCGGCGAGGGCCTGCCCGGTGCGCCCGCACTGGGCGGCTACGACGCAACCGACGACGTTGTAGTCGCGGCGCGTTTGCACTACGGCGACCCGGCCGCGGACGGACCGTGGGCCTGTGTCGAAACGGCCCGCCTCGCCCACACGCGAATGCTGCCCGCACCGCTACGACTGCTGATCGGACACTACCTACGCCTCGACGGCGTGCGCTTCGCCGACGTCGACTGGACCGCCGGCACCGGCACGATCGTGGTCGACGGCCAGCCAAGGAGGGCCGAGACGGTACACGCCGTCCGCTGGCGGGCGACCAGATGCGAACATGACGCCGCGCAGATCACCGTCGTCACCCGCGACTGGCCGCGTGCCATAGTGACGGTGCGGCGCGGTCCGGCGTGGAGCCGGTGCTCGCCGCCCGTCACGGCTGGCGGCCGGCTCGTCCAGCGCCGTGTGCGTCAGGCGTTCGGCGTGCTGAAGACGCACAGCAGCTCGACCGGCACCGTGGCATCCGCGGTCGGCTCGTCGTCGAACTCCTCCAGCAGCGCCTGCAGGCGGGCCCGGAACTCCGCCGCCCGGGCAGCTGGCATGCGCGTGTCGATGGCGCTGACGATCGGCGCGGTGCCGGCGTCGGTGGACTCTTCGTCGAAGCCGACCCGGCCAGCCCCGACATGCGCAAGGAAGGTGTCCCGGAAGGTGTCGAACGTGGCGGCGACCGCCTGGGTCACCTGACTGCGCTGCGCCGGCGAGCGGAACAGGTCGTGGCTGAGTCGCAGGCCGACGCAGGCGGCCCGGTAGCGATGCTCCACGATGCCGGAGACGATGCGCGTCTCGGCGACCTGCACCAGGTCGACCGTCTGCAGCTGCTTGATGTGGCGGTACAGCCGGGTCTGCGGCTCACCGAGCTCGCGGGCCAGTTCCTTGACCGACATGACCCGCTGCGTGACGTCGGCCTCGTGCATGAGTGTGCGCATGATCGCCAGGCGAATGGGGTCGGACAGTGCGCGCAAGGTCGCGACATCGTCAACGGTCCGGACCGGCGTCGCCGCACGCTGGGGCGTCTCCACGGTATGAACCCCTCTCAAGCGCAGTGTCTTGCGTATCGTACACGTCTGTGTCAACGTTCATGTACTCGTGAACGCTGCCGGAGGGGTGAATGACGTGAGTCTCGCGAGCGCCGAGGAGCAGCCCGCAACGTCCGTGCCGACACCCCTATGGCGCAACTGGCGGTTCCAGCTGCTCTGGATCGGCTCCAGCACCGCGACGCTCGGCGTCGAGATCGCCGACGTGGCCTATCCGCTGCTGATCCTGGCGCTGACCGGCTCCGCTGTCCTCGCCGGCCTCTTCGGCTTCCTGCAGTTCGCGGCCATGTGCCTGCTCGGCCTCCCGGTCGGGGTACTGATCGACCGGCTCGACCGCCGGCGCGTGCTGCTGGCCGCCGAAGCCGGCCGGGCGCTGCTGGTGGGCTCGGTCGCGGTCGCGGCGGCGGTGCACCACCTCACCGTCGCGCACATGCTCGTCACCGCAGTCCTGCTGGGCATCGGGACCACGTTCGGCGGGCCTGTCCGCATGCTGATGATCCGGGCCGTCGTACCGCGCCAGCAGTTGACCGCCGCGCTGACCCAGGACGAGGTTCGCGAAGGCGCGACGAGTCTCAGCGGCCCGCCGCTGGGCGGCCTGCTGTACGGCCTCTCGCGGACGCTGCCGTTCCTGTGCTGTGCGCTGTCGTTCGCCGTGTCGTTCGTGTGCGCGCTGCTCGTGCGGCCACCCCGCGAGCCCGCCGGGGCCGACGGTGAGGGCGGCCGTGGCTTCGGTGGCATGTTCGACGGCTTCCGCGAGCTGTGGCGCTCGCCGCTGCTGCGGCACGCGATCATCATGATCACCACGTACTACCTGGCGGCCATGGCCACCGTGCTGAGCGTCATCGTGATCCTCGAGGCGCGTGGTACCAGCCCCAAGGCGATCGGTTTGGCCCTGACCGGCACCGCGGTCGGCACTCTGCTCGGCTCCATCTTCGTCGGCCGGCTGCACCGCCTGCTGCGCCCCGGTCGGCTGCTGGTGCTGGTATCGGCGACGGTGGCGGTATCGGTCGCCCTGCTCGCCGTGCCATGGGACTACGGTTGGGTCTTCGCGGCTCTGGCGCTCGGCGCGCTGCTGGTGCCGGCCATGCGGGTCCTGGTCGACGTGCTGATCTTCCGGCAGGTGCCCGACGAGCGCCGCGGCCGGACCGTCGTGGCGACTATGACGACCTTCGCGGCCGGCCCGCCGCTCGGCGCCCTGCTGGCGGGCCTGCTGCTCCAGCTCGCCGGCGGACGCGCGGCCGTACTCACGATCGCGGTGCTGGTCGCGCTGTCCGCGCTCTACGGGCTGAGCGACCGGCACGTGCGGCAGGCAGCCTGGCCCGCCGACGACGGCAACGGCTGACCACTACTGTCCACAGTGGCTGATCGCGTCGGCCCGGACGGAAACTGTGCTTGACGCGGTCCATGGGCGAGCGGGTGATCTCGTCCTCGTCGAGCAGCCACCGGAAGAACTGCTGCAGCCCCTTGTGCTTGTTAGGTGGCAGGCGCCGACCGGGTCTCGATCATCCAGGCCTGGAACGCCTCGATGTGCTTCTTCGTGACCGCGGTCGGGTCCTCGGCGGCCTCGTCCGCGTCGGGGCGGGGGAGTGCTCGGCGAGGTACCGGGCGAGCTGCGCGGCGGCAAGGAGGTAGTTGTACCGGGTGGTCTCCGGATAGTTCCCGGCGCGGAGCTGATCCGGTCGGGCTCGGGCGGCTGTGGTGCGGTCGGCTGTGGTCCGTCGCTGCTGTACTGCTGGCGCCGATGTTTCGGCAACTGCCTATCCCGCACGGGGCCGCCTCCAGGTGGCTTGAAGCCCCTCTGCGCACCTGTTGGACACCCTTCGGGAACAGGCCGGCGTCGGCCCTCCGGATCGAACCGACGTCTCGTCTCATCCATGAACCTCTATCCCTCAAGTTCGCCCTCGGCAGGCCTGGAACTCCGGCCATGCAGAGGTTGCCAAGATAGAAACTTCGGGGCATAGTTGGTTGCATGAGCGACAAGTCCGTCGGCGAGCGCATCGCCGCCCTCCGCATCGCCAGGGGTCTGACCGGGGAACAGTTCGGCCGTGCCCTCGGTTTGACGAAGTCGCAGGTGTCGAAGGTTGAAAGCGGCACCCGAAAGCTCGACATCAGCGAGATTGCGCTGGTGGCAGATGCGCTCGGCGTCACTCTGGCGGAAGTTCTCGGTGTAGAGCGCAGGGGCAGCCTTGCGCTCGCTGCACGCGTGATGACGGCACCGGGGCGAGACGAAACCGCCCCGGCCCGTCGCCGTGTGCGCCAGGTCCTCGAAGTCGAAGCTGCCCTAGGGGATGCTGTTGGCCTTCCGGCAGCCGGCCCCTCGACTGCTGGCGCCGCAGTTCTGGAGCAGATCCACGTCGAAGGACTTGCCGATACCATCACGATGGGCTGCGGCGCCCGGCTGGCGGAAATCGTCAGGGAACGTCTCGGTTTAGGCCGCGCCCCGATCGGTGATCTACCCGCCCTTGTTGAGCGGCACTTCGGACTCAGCGCCGTCACCTGGCCCGTCGGCAAGGCTGTCAGCGGCCTTTGCGCACATGGCGCGGACGTTGCCTTAATGCTGGTAAGTTCCTCTTTTCCTGTGGGGCACCAGCGATTCACGGCGGCGCACGAACTCGCCCATCACCTACTAACCGACCCCCGCGAGGTCATCATCGAGGGTGACGTCTTCGCGGTCAGCACTCCGCCAGAGCGGCGTGCGAACGCCTTCGCCGCCGCGCTCCTCATGCCGGCGGACGGGTTGCGCGAGGTCATCAAGGACCGTGCCATCGATGAGGTCGTAATCGCCGAACTCATGCGCGAGTTCGGCGTCAGCTACACCGCGCTGCTCTACCGCCTCGCCGACTCTGCCGTCCGGCTCATAAGCACCAAAGACCGCGACAGCGGGCTGCAACGCGCCCCGACCAGTGTGCTGCGCGCCGCAGGTGATCCTGCCCCCACTGAGCTCACCTGGCCAGACGATGCTCGCCGTGTTCCGCCAAGACTGCTTTCCGCGGCACAGCAGGGATACCAGAACGGCAGGGTCGGACTTGGCCTCCTCGCCGCTCTACTCGACGAGGAGGCGGACTCGCTGTACACGCGCCTGGCCGAGGAAGGCATGACACCTCCCGCCGTGCACGACGACATGGGCGACCTATGACGCCGACGCCGCCAGCGTTGCTACTGGATACTTGCGCAATCATCAACCTGTCATACTGTTCGCCGGTCGCGACATTGTTCAAGACTCGCTATACAGAACGCGTCGGCTGGACCCGCGCCGTGCAGACGGAGCTGACACGACAGCGGTCACGGAAGCCACCACACCCACAGGCAGGCCGTGCAAGCAACTGGGCCACGAGTTGGCTGCCCTCACCGATCGAGATCGTTGACTCCGTTGATCAGATCGCGATCGCCAAGATCCAGACGCAGGTCGCGCTTGGCAGCGAGGACGACAACCTCGATCATCTCGGCGAGGCGTCCAGCATCCATTTGTTAGCCACCAACGGCGCAGGGCGCCTAATCAGCGATGACCATGGCGCCCGTGCAGTTGCCCGTAATCAGTATCAGGTGCTCGCGTCTTCAACCGTCGGTGTCCTCACCGAACTCCTTGCCCGTGGCGAGGTCACGCCTGAGACCGCCGACTTATACCTCGACACCCTCCGAGCCCAGAAGCGCATGCAGGTCGCGCTCACCTCCCGAGATCTGCTACGCCGCGACCTCGGCCCCTGGGACTAACGAAGTCGGGGAACGGCTTTGACTGGCCGGCGGGTGTGTGGAGGGTCGGTTGCCTCCGGACCCCGAGCGTCCCTCTCCGGAGGAGCCGCCGGAGGCGAGAGCCCAGCACAACGCGGACGTGGCAGGGAGCGAAGCGACCGGTGTCTGACGGGAGCAGCGGTAGTAGTTCGACGGACCGGAGTCATAAAACGCCTTTTTGGCCTGGTCCGGTGTTATCGAGAGCGGTGGCGATAGGCCTGCAGCAGGGTCCCGCCGTGGCGCAGCACCCGGTGCGCCCCGGCGAGCCCGGTCGGCCATCTGCGCGGCATCTCGCGGCTCGGCGTCGCTGCGGCTGCCGACGGGCTGCCGCTACGGCGGGGAGGTCCTGGTGTGCCGCCGAAGCCGGAGCAGGGTCCGTTAGTGACGAACCCGGCTTACGGGGTGGTGGCGAGGCGTAACGCCGCCGCGGCCACCGTCTGTTGGAGTCGGGCCGGCGGTGGCAGTGCCGGCAGGTCGCGGCGCATGCCGATGACGCTCTCCACCATGCCGAAGACCAGGTCGCCGGTCACGTCAGCGTCCGGCGAAGAGGCGCCGGCGACGGCAGCGACCAGGCGGCGGTAGGCGGCCCTGAGCTGCTCGCGGTCGGCGCGGAAGCGGGTGAACGGTTCGGTCGCGATCTCGGGCAGGGCGTAGAGGATGCCGACATTCCAGCGCGCGCCGAGCAGGACCCCGACGTCGTACCGGACGAGCGCATGCAGGGCGTCGGCGGGGCTCAGCGCCTCCTGGGCCAGTCGCTCGGCGTAGGCCAGGGACGGGCCGACGGTGGACTCGAGCAGTTCGGCGAGGATCTGCTCCTTGGTGCTGAAATGGTAGTAGAGCGACGCCTGCCGCACCCCGACCATCTCGGCGATCATGCGGGTCGACGTGGCGGCGTACCCCCGTTCGGCGAACAGCTCGGCCGCGGCGTCGAGGATCTCTTCCCGCGCAGTACCGACAGGCAGGCGCCGAGCTCCGGAGCGGGGACGACCGACTGAAGGTGCGGAGCTCACGCCAGCATCGTCGCACGCGGTCGATGTCCCGGTCGATCCGGCTGCGACGTAACCGCGCCGACACATCCGGCAATCGAAGGTTTACGGCCGGGAAACGACCGTCGATCTCACACCGGCAAATCTGTCACCCGACAGGTATTCGGGCGGCGGGTCGGCCAGCACCCGCCGCCGCCTGCATCGAGGAGGCGGTCTTGTCCACTACCCCCACCCTGGCGACACCGCCGGAGGGCGACCGATCTGACGCCGTGGACCTGCGTGGTTTCGGCTACGAGCCCAAACTGCGCCGCAGCATCGGCAGTTACGCGTCGTTCGCCGCCGGCTTCTCCTTCGTGTCGATCCTCACGACGGTCTTCCAGCTCTTCGCCTTCGGGTTCTCGTTCGGCGGCCCGGCCTTCTTCTGGACCTGGCCGCTGGTCTTCGCCGGCCAGTTCATGGTGGCGCTCAACTTCGCCGAGCTCGCCGCCCGCTACCCGCTCTCCGGCTGCATCTACCAGTGGTCGCGGCGGTTGTCGAACGCCACGATCGGCTGGTTCGCCGGCTGGGTCATGATCGTCGCGCAGATCGTCACGGTCGCCGCCGCCGCGATCGCCCTGCAGGTGGTGCTTCCGCAGATCTGGTCCGGCTTCCAGCTCGTCGGCGGCGATCCCGCGCTCACCTCCACCAGCGGCGCCACCAACGCCGTCGTCCTCGGCTCCATCCTGATCGCGTTGACCACGTTGGTGAACGTCAGCGGCGTGCGACTCATGGCGATCGTCAACAGCACCGGTGTGACCCTCGAGATCATCGGTGTCGCGGCCGTCGTGATCCTGTTGCTGTTCAACGTCGAGCGGGGACCGGGCGTGGTCTTCGACACCGGCGGTCTGGGCAGCGGCCTGTCCTACGTCGGTCCGTTCCTGGTGTCGGCGTTGATGGCCGCGTACGTGGTGGTCGGTTTCGACAGCGCCGGCGAGCTCAGCGAGGAGACCCGCGACCCGCGGCACGTCGCGCCGCGGACGATCCTGCGGGCGCTGGCCGCCTCCGGTATCGGCGGCGGCCTGATGCTGCTGGTCGCGCTGATGGCCGCGCCGAGCCTGACCGATGGCCGGCTGGCCACCGAAGGCCTGCCGTACGTGCTGATGAGCCGCCTCGGCGAGACCGGCGGCCGGATCCTGCTGGTCGACGTGGCGATCGCCGTCGCAGTCTGCACCCTGGCGATCCAGACTGCCGGCAGCCGGATGATCTTCTCGATGGCGCGCGACGGTGTCCTGCCGTTCTCCGGCGCGCTCAGCAAGGTCAACCCGCGCACCGGTACGCCGGCGCTGCCCGCGATCGTCGTCGGTGTCGGCGCGGCCGCGGTCCTGCTGGTCAACATCGGCCAGGCCGCCCTGTTCACCGCCCTGACCAGCGTCTGCATCGTCCTGCTCTACATCGCCTACGCCCTGGTCACGGTCCCGTTGCTGATCCGGCGCGGCCGAGGCTGGCCGCGCAGCGAGGGCGCCGCCGCCACCGAACGCGGCGGCAAACTGTTCTCCCTCGGCCGGTTCGGCATCGTCGTCAACGCCGTGGCCGTGCTCTACGGCATCGGCATGATCCTCAACCTGGGCTGGCCCCGGCAGGAGGTCTACGACCCGGCCGGCACCCACTGGTACCTGCACTACTTCTCGCTGCTGTTCGTCGGCGCCGCCCTGCTCGCCGGAGCTTTGGTCTACCTGCGCCATCGCGCCCGGGTCGCGGCCCTGCACCCGCGGCTGGACTTCGCCGCCCCCGTCACCGCACCCGTCGCCGCGGGAGAGATCGCATGAGCACCGCCACCACCGCCGGCGCGCGTGCACACGCCCGCGCCCAGGGCGGCACCGTGGTGGAGTGCATGCCCACCATCCCGGCCGGTGACGGCCTCAGCTGGGCCGAGACCGTCCCGGGTGGCGGCTACGCCGGCAAACGGCTGGCCCGCGGCACCACGCTGCGCCTGACCGACCTGTACGGCGACGCCTGCGTGTCGGTGCTGCTGTTCAACGCCGACGAGCCGTGGGAGCGCCTCAACGTCGCCGACACCGTCAAAGTCCTGTGGCAGGCGTACATCGGCGAGGGCCACCTGCTGCTGTCCGACCAGGGGCGAGTCCTCGCCTCGGTGACGGCAGGCGCCCAGGACCGCTCGGACACCTTCTGCGGTACCTCCACGCTGACCAGCAACACCGACCGGTACGGCGACGGCTCGCCGCACGGCATGACACCGGCCGGGCGGGAGCTGTTCACCCTGGCCGCCGCCAAACACGGCCTGACCCGCCGGGACCTGCCGCCGTGCATCTCGTTCTTCCAGGGGGTCCGCGTCGGCGACGACGGCGCGTGCACCTGGCTCGGGTCGGCCGGGGCCGGGGCGATCGTGGAGCTGCGCGCGGAGATGCCGCTGATCGTGCTGCTGGCCAACGCGCCGCACCCGCTCGACCCGCGCGAGGCGTACACCTGCACACCCGCACGCATCGAGGCCCGGCCCGGCCTGCCCACCGCCCCGACCGACGCCCTGTGGTCGCGGACGCCGGAAGGCGAGCGCGCGCTGCTCAACACCGCGGACTACCTCACCGCCCGGGGGATCGCATGACCGCCACCGCGGCACCGGCGCTGGTCGCCGGCCGGATCGTGCTCGACGAGACCGTCGCCGCCCGCGCGCCCTGGTCGGCGATCGTGCGCCGCGGCCAGGTCCTGACCATCGTGGATCTGTACGGTAACCAGGCCGTCGACTGTCTGCTCTACAACGCCGAGGACACCAGCGAACGCTATTCGGCGCCGGACACGATCGCCGCGCAGGGCGGCATCTTCCTGACCACCGGCAGCGTGCTGCGCTCCAGCGAAGGCCGGGCGCTGATGCGCGTCGTCGGCGACGAGGTGGGCCGGCACGACACCGTCGGCGGCGCCTGCAGCCGCGAGTCGAACACCCTGCGCTACGGGCAGCACACCAAGCACCAGCACGCCTGCGTGGAGAACTTCCTCATCGAAGGTGCCCGGTGGGGCCTGGGCAAACGGGACCTGGTCAGCAACATCAACTGGTACATGAACGTGCCGGTCGACCCGGACGGCAGCCTCGGCATCGTCGACGGCATCTCCGCCCCCGGCCTGCGGGTCGCGCTGCGCGCCGAGATGGACGTGCTGGTCCTGATATCGAACTGCCCGCAAATCAACAACCCGTGCAACGGCTTCGACCCGACGCCGGTCCGCATGATTGTCACGGAGGAATAGCCGCGTGTTCGACACCCTGCTGGTCGCCAACCGCGGCGAGATCGCCTGCCGCATCATCCGCACCGCCGCCAGGCTCGGCCTCAAGACGGTCGCGGTCTTCTCCGACCCGGACCGCGGCGCCCCGCACGTGCGCCTCGCCGACCAGGCCGTACGGCTTGGGCCGGCCCCGGCCCGGCAGAGCTACCTGCTGGTGGACCGTGTTCTCGACGCGGCGCTGTCCACCGGCGCCGGTGCCGTGCACCCCGGCTACGGATTCCTCTCCGAGGACGCCGCCTTCGCCACCGCCGTGGAGGCGGCCGGGCTCGCCTTCGTCGGGCCGACACCCGCACAGCTCACCGCGTTCGGCGCCAAGCACACCGCGCGTGGGCTGGCCCACGCGGCCGGCGTACCGATGATCGAGGGCACCGGCCTGCTGTCCGGCCTCGACGAGGCGCTCGCCGCCGCCGGCCGGATCGGCTACCCGGTGATGGTCAAGGCGACCGGCGGCGGTGGCGGCATCGGCATGCAGGCATGCCACACACCGGCCGAGCTCACCGCCGCCTACGACCGGGTGGAGCGCCTCGCCGTCGCCAGTTTCGGCAGCGGCGGCGTCTTCCTGGAACGCTTCGTCCGGCGGGCCCGCCACGTCGAGGTCCAGGTCTTCGGCGACGGCCACGGCCGCGTCGTCGCGCTCGGCGACCGCGACTGCAGCCTGCAACGCCGCAACCAGAAGGTGATCGAGGAGGCGCCCGCGCCCGGACTGTCCGACGCCGTGCGTGAGCGGCTGCACACCTCGGCGGCGGCCCTGTGCGCGTCGGTGAGCTACCGGTCGGCGGGTACCGTCGAGTTCGTCTACGACGCCGAACGCGAACAGGCGTCCTTCCTCGAGGTCAACGCCCGCCTCCAGGTCGAGCACCCGGTCACCGAGGAGGTCCTCGGCGTCGACCTGGTCGAGTGGATGCTGCGCCTGGCCCAGGGCGACGACACCGTCCTGGACACCCCCCGCCGGGGCGGGGCCGGCGCCGCCGTCGAGGCCCGGGTCTACGCCGAGGACCCCACCCAGGACCACCGGCCCAGCGCCGGCCTCATCACCAATGTCGAGTTCCCGGCCGGCGTGCGGGTCGACGGCTGGGTCGAGGCCGGTACCGAGGTGAGCACGGCGTACGACCCGATGCTCGCGAAGGTCATCGTGACCGGAGCGACCCGCGACCAGGCGTTCGCCAACCTGCGCACAGCCCTGCTCGCCACCCGCGTCGACGGCATCGAAACCAACCTCGGCCTGTTGCGGGCGGCGGCCGGCCACGGCGACGTGCTCGCCGCCCGGCACGCGACGGCGACCCTCGCCGACGTGCACGACACGGAGCCGCGCATCGTCGTGGAACGGGCCGGCACGCTGACGGCCGTGCAGGACTGGCCGGGCCGCACCGGGCTGTGGGAGGTCGGTGTGCCACCGTCCGGGCCGATGGACGACCTTTCGTTCCGGCTCGGCAACAAGGCGCTCGGCAACCCCGAAGGCGCGCCCGGCCTGGAGTGCACCGTCGACGGACCGGCGCTACGGTGCACCGCCGACACCACCATCTGCGTCACCGGCGCCGCGATGCCGGTCACCGTCGACGGCGTCCCGGTGCCCCGCTGGGAGCCGGTCCGGGTGCCCGCCGGCTCGGTCCTCGACGTGGGCCGGGCGACCGGCGGCGGCCTGCGCACCTACGTGCTCTTCGCCGGCGGGCTCGACGTCCCGACGTACCTGGGCAGTGCCGCGACGTTCACCCTCGGGCAGTTCGGCGGGCACGGCGGCCGAACCCTGCGCCTGGGCGACGTGCTGCGCACGGCGGCACCGACCGGAGAAACCGCCGCTGCCGTACCGGTGGCGCAGCGACCGGTGATCGGCCGTGACTGGCGGCTCAGAGTCACCGAAGGGCCGCACGCGGCCCCCGAGTTCTTCACCCGCGAGGACATCGACGCGTTCTACGCCGCGCAGTGGCAGGTGCACTTCAACTCCGCCCGCACCGGCGTCCGGCTGATCGGCCCGAAGCCGCGGTGGGCGCGCACCGACGGCGGCGAGGCGGGGCTGCACCCGTCGAACATCCACGACACCCCGTACTCGGTCGGCGCCGTCGACTTCACCGGCGACGTACCGATCCTGCTCGGCCCGGACGGGCCCAGCCTCGGCGGGTTCGTCTGCCCGGCCACCGTCATCACCGCCGACCGGTGGAAGCTCGGCCAGCTCGCCCCCGGCGACACCGTGCGGTTTGTGCCCGTCTCCGACCTCGACTGCACACCGCTGCCGCAGCCGGCCGACGACGGCATCCTGGCCCGCGACGAGGATGTCACCTACCGGCGCTCCGGCGACGACAACCTGCTCATCGAGTACGGCCCGATGACCCTCGACCTCGGCCTGCGGATGCGCGCCCACGCCCTGATGGACCGGCTGCGCGCCGAGGGCCTGGGCGGCGTCGTCGACCTCACCCCGGGCATCCGCTCGCTGCAGGTCCACGTCGACCCGGCCCGGCTGCCGGTACGCAAGCTGCTCGGACTGGTCCGCGCGCTGCAGGCCGACCTGCCCGCCACCCGCGACCTGGTCGTGCCCAGCCGGACCGTGCACCTGCCGCTGTCCTGGGACGACCCGGCCACCCGGGAGGCCATCGCCCGCTACATCAACGGTGTCCGCGACGACGCCCCCTGGTGCCCGTGGAACATCGAGTTCATCCGCCGGGTCAACGGCCTGGCGTCGGTCGACGACGTCTACCGCACCGTCTACGACGCCAGCTACCTGGTCCTCGGCCTCGGTGACGTCTACCTCGGCGCACCGGTCGCGACCCCGCTCGACCCGCGGCACCGGCTCGTCACGACCAAGTACAACCCGGCCCGGACCTGGACCCCGGAGAACGCCGTCGGCATCGGCGGTGCCTACCTGTGCATCTACGGCATGGAAGGCCCCGGCGGCTACCAGTTCGTCGGCCGTACCGTGCAGGTCTGGTCCCGCTGGCAGCGCGAAACCGGTGACCCGTGGCTGCTGCGCCACTTCGACCGCATCCAGTGGTACCCGGTCGGCGCCGAGGAACTGCTCGACCTGCGCGCCGACGTCGCCGCCGGGCGGCACCGGCTGCGCATCGACGACGGCACCTTCCGCCTCGCCGATCACGAAGCCTTCCTGGCCGGCAACGCCGCCTCCATCGCCGCCTTCCGGGCGAAGCAGGCCGCCGCGTTCGGCGCCGAACGCGAAGCCTGGGCCGCGGCCGGCGAGTTCGACCCCCGCCCCGAACCGCAGGCGCCGCCCGCCGCCGCGACAGTGTCCGTGCCGGACGGCGGCGCGCTGGTGGAGGCCCCGTTCGTCGCCAGCGTGTGGCGGGTCGACGCCCGCCCCGGCGACCGCGTGGCCGCCGGGCAGCCGCTGCTGGCCCTCGAGGCGATGAAACTGGAGAGCGTCGTCACCGCGCCACGCGACGGTACGGTCATCGACATCCTCGTCACTCCCGGCACCCAGGTGGCACCGGGCAGCCCGCTGGTGGTGCTGGCATGACCCCGACCGACCGCGTCCGCGCCGCCTACGCCCGGCTCGCCCTCGGCGAACGACCCGAAGCGTGGATCACGCTGCGCCCGGAGCGTGACCTGCTCGCCGACGCCGCCGCCGTGGAAGCCCGCCTCGCCGCCGGAGAACACCTGCCGCTGGCCGGGCGGCTGCTCGCGGTCAAGGACAACATCGACGTCGCGGGCCTGCCCACCACGGCGGCCTGCCCGGCGTACGCCTACCGGCCCGGACGCAGCGCCCCGGCCGTGCAGCGCCTCGTCGACGCCGGCGCACTGATCCTCGGCAAGACCAACCTGGACCAGTTCGCCACCGGCCTCGTCGGCACGCGCAGCCCGTACGGCGCGGTCCGTCACGCCCGCGACCCCGCCCGGGTCGCCGGCGGGTCCAGCTCCGGCTCCGCCGTGACCGTCGCGCTCGGCATCGCCGACCTGGCCGTCGGCACCGACACCGCCGGCTCCGGCCGGGTGCCCGCCGCGTTCCAGGGCATCGTCGGTGTCAAGCCGACACCGGGGCTCGTCCCCACCGACGGGGTGGTGCCGGCCTGCCGCAGCTTCGACTGCGTCACCGTCTTCGCCCGCACCGTCACCGAAGGCACCGAGGCCATGGCCATCATGAGCGATCCGGTGTTCCCGGCGGACGCACCGCTGGCCGCGCCGCCGCACCCGATCGTCGCGGTGCCGGACCGCAGCGAGCTGACCGGCATGGCACCGGCGTGGATCGACGCGTTCGAGCGGGCCGCGACGACCCTGGAGACCCGCGGCGCCCGACTGCGCCCGATCCGGCTGGCACCGTTCCTCGCCGCGGCGAAACTGCTCTACAACGGCGGGTTCGTCGCCGAACGGTACGCCGCCGTCGGCGCCTTCATCGACGAGCACCCCGACGAGATCGACCCGACCGTCCGGGCGATCATCGGCGCCGCCCGCGACATCCCCGCCCACGTGCTCGTCGCCGACACCGAACGGCTGGCGCACCTGCGCCGCGAGGCCATGACCGCCTGGGGCGACGCGGACGCGCTGCTGCTGCCGACCGCCCCGATCCATCCGACGATCGCCGAGGTCGACGCCGACCCGATCGGTGTCAACGCCGTCGTCGGCACCTACACCAACTTCTGCAACCTCTTCGGCCTCAGCGCCGTCGCCGTGCCGGCCGGCGAGGCCGGCGGCACCAACTTCGGCGTCCAGGTCATCGCGCGCGGCTTCGCCGACGCGGTCGCCGGCGACATCGCCGCGCTGCTGACCGGCGAAGCCCCGGCGGGCAGGGGCGGCCGAGGAGTGCCGGTCATGGTGGTCGGCGCGCACCTGAGCGGACAGCCGCTCAACCATCAGCTCACCGGGGCGGGTGGCCGCCTGCTCCGCCCGGTCCGCACCGCACCGCAGTACCGGCTGCACGCCCTGGCCACCGCACCACCGAAACCGGGACTGGTCCGCGTCACCGACGGCGGCGGCGCCATCGAAGGCGAGCTGTGGGAGCTGCCGCAGGCAGCGGTCGGCCCGTTCCTGGCCGCGCTGCCCACCCCCATGGCGCTGGGCCAGGTGCGGCTCGAGGACGGCTCGGCCGTCACCGGCTTCCTGTGTGAGGCCGCGGCCGTCGAGGATGCCCCCGACATCACCGCATACGGCGGCTGGCTCGCCTACCTGGCGGCCCCGGCCCCGGAGCTGCGGGGCTCTTCGTAGGCCGGCTCCGGTGTCGGACCCTTCTTTCCGGCAGCAGGCAAGGTAATCAGCAGCACAGCTGCTCCGAGGAGCGCGATGACCGCGATCCAGCCCGCGCCGACGTGCATAGCATGGATGAACGCATCATCAGCAGCCCGAGCAAGAGTGGGCTGGTGGATAGCGGCGGCGACGTGGCGGGCCTGTTCGGCGGAAACTCGCGCCTGATCCCGCACCGGACCGGGTACATCCTCCAGCGAAGGTTCGATCGCACGTCGGTACACGATCGACATGATCGTGCCGCCTACTGCAATCCCGATCACACTGCCGGTTTGTCGCACGGTGTTGGTGACGGCCGATCCCGCACCGGCCTGTTCCAGCGGCAGGGTGCTGATCAATGCGGCCATAACGGGGCCGATCACCACGCCGATCGAGAGACCCTGGATCAACAACAGGATCTCGATCCAGACGAGTGGAGTTTGCAGTCCGAGGAACCCGTACCCGCCCATGGTCAGCGCAGCCGTGGTTAGCGCCGGCACGGCGACAGGGCGTAGCGACAGGCGGCGAACCAGGCGCGAGCCGAGGGGTGCCCCCGCGAGCGCGCCGAGTGCGGTCGGGATATTGGCCAAGCCCGCCTTCATCGGCGAAAATCCGAGCGCGCCCTGCAGGTAGAACGCGTTATAGAAGGTGATGGCAGCCACAGCGAAGAGCAGCAATCCGAGCGCCACATTGCCGCCACCGAATGTGCGTTGGGCGAGCAGTCGTGGATCAAAGCTGGGCGCCTTGACACGCAGTTCGGCGAGTACGAAAACGGCCAGTAGAGCCAGACCGGCAATGATCGGCGCCCAGACATCGGCACGACTCCACAGCGCCACCTGCCCCGCCCGGATCAGCCCGTAGGCCAACGCTACGAGCCCACTGATCGACAGCAACATTCCAGCGGGGTCCAGTGGCCGCAGCGTGGGGCTGCGGAAATTCGGAACCAGCACAGCGAGCCCGACCAACGCCAGTGCCGCGACCGGGACGTTGATCAGAAAGACCGATCCCCACCAGAAATGATCGAGCAGGTACCCCGCCAGCACCGGGCCGGCCGCCATTCCGACACCGGCCGACGTCGAGAAAATGCCAATCGCGGCAGTCCGCGCGGGGCCGGTAAAGGTCCACATGAGGATGGCCAAGTTAGCGGGCGTGATCAGCGCACTGCCCACCCCCATCGCAGCTCGAGCCGCAATGAGCTCGCCCGCATCGCTTGCGTACGCCGCCCACAGTGAGGACCCGGCGAAGATCACCAACCCACTGGAGAACACAGTCCGGTGACCGAACCGATCGCCCAATGCTCCTGCAGTGAACATCAACGTGGCGAAGGCCAGCGTGTACGAACCGGTCGCCCATTGCAGCTGACCGGGATTGGCGCCCAGGCCACGGACCGGGTCAGCAAGGGTCTCCAGCGTAGTACTCAGGACAGTATTGTCCAGCCAAATCAGCAGCGAACACATCATGAGAACGGAAAGAATCAACTGCTGCCTGAACTTTGGCAACGATGCAGGCGCGGTCATGAACACCTTCGGAATCGGTCGGCGAGAGCCGGAACGATTGGACCGTAAGCAAATTCCACGGCACTGTCAAGCTCAGGATTTTTGTCAAGACTGTTGCGGCCGAACGGATTTTATGCCCTCGGCCGGATTTGCAAACTGAACAATTTTGCGCCTCTGGCGGCCTTGCGAGTTGAAGGATTTTATGTCTTACGGCGGGTAAGCCGGGCCAACTCAGCAGCCGGGCGAATTCGCCGGATGAGCGCGCGAGCCGGGACGCCTCCAGGCCGAAGATCGCGCCCACCTTGCCCCCGGCGGACCCGGGCCAGCAGCTCGGTGAACCCGTCGCGGTGCGCACCGAACCGGCCGGACACGCCCAGGTCCGCGTCGATGGTCAGCACCCCGCCGGGTGCCCAGCCCACTTCCACCGCCGTCGCGGCCAGCCCGTACTGCCGCGTCGTGGACTCCCGTGGATGCGGACCTGCACCACGCTGGACTGGCGGACGTACACCACCGCGAGCCTGCCCCGGCACCGCGACCCGCCCGGCAGCCGGCGGGCCCGGAACGTACCCACGGCACGCGCTGGGATACTCATGTCGCGTTCGCCCTCGCTCATCCGGCGGTGTACCGGCTGATGTATTCGCCCGGCTTCGACGCCGTGCCCAGCGCCGCCCAGGAGGCGCTCCGGCGCGCGAGGTGCTGGTGCGCTGCGCGGCCGCCGGCCGGCTGCGGGTCGACCCCGACCTGGCGGAGCAGACGATCATGTCGGCCAACGTCGGCGTCGCGCTGAGCCTGGTCACCCAGCCGAACACAGCACTTCAGCTCGCGGCGCTGCTGCGCGGCCGGCCGAGCGTCCTCGGCGGCCCGGAGACCGCCCTGCTGGTGCACTGGCTCGACACCCTGGCCACACAGGGCGGCAGCCCAGTCGGTACTCCGCCCGGCGGGTGAGCCCGCCGGGCGATCAGCCCGGTCCGTCCGGCCCGGTCTCGCCAAGACGCCACGGGGATGCCCCGCCGCTTGGAACACTGGACCGCGACATCGCGCCGCGAGGCCTCCGCCCGGCATTCGCTGCGGTCGAACCGCATTCCTCGACGACACCACATGTGTACATGTGGTGTCGACCGCGGTTCGCGCCTCATCGATACCGATGGGAGAGCCGAACGTTGGACACCCGGGCGGACGAATCCGCGTCAGCGTCGAACGTGTCCGGGCGGCAGTGGGCCGGCCTGGCCGTCCTCGCGGTCTGCGTCGCCCTGTTCGTCGCCGCCTCGGCGCGCTGGCAGCACCAGTTCGACCTGCGGATCTACCACGGCGCGGTCCGTTCCTGGGCGCACGGCGGTGACCTGTACGCCTACCGCCAACCGGAGACCGTGCGGGTATTCGGCTTCACCTATCCACCGTTCGCCGCGATCGCCATGCTGCCCATGACGATCGTGGCGTGGCCGGTCGCCGCCGTTGCCCTCGCGATCACGTCGGTGTCGGGGACGCTGCTGCTGCTCTGGCGACGGTTTCACCGGTGGGCACCGACGCTCGCCGGCGGGATTCTGCTCGCCGCGGCCGAACCCTGGCGGGACACCCTCAGTCTCGGCCAGATCAACCTGGTGCTGCTCACGCTCGTCGCGGTCGACCTGCTGTACCTGGTCGGACGGCATCCCGCCGCCGGTATCCTCATCGGTGTCGCCGCCGGCATCAAGCTCACCCCGGCGGTGTTCATCGCATACCTGCTGCTCGCCAGGCGTTATCGGGCAGGGTTCATTGCCGCCGGTACGGCGTTGGCGACCGTCGGCCTCGGATGGCTGATCGCCCCGGGGGCATCCCGCGCGTACTGGACGTCGCTGGTCTGGCGGACCGGCCGGGTCGGCGAGATCTTCTCCGTGCCAAACCAGTCCCTCGACGGCGCATTGGCCAGGATGCACGCGCCCGCGGCGGTGTGGCCCGCGCTCGTCGTGGTCATCCTGGCGGTCTGGGCCTACCGGGTGCGGCGGGCCGCCGACGCCTGGGCGGGCCTGGCGCTGACCGGTGTGGCGGTGTGCCTGATCAGCCCGATCAGCTGGGTGCACCACCTGGTCTGGCAGATTCCGGCGCTGCTCGTCCTCGTCGACCGGCGGGCCGATCGACGCCACCGGTACTGGTACCTGCTGCTCGGCGCCGGCATCTACGGGTTGATGGCCACCAGGGTCCTCTGGCTGTTCAAGGACCCCGCCAACCCGCTCTACCTGCCGGGCGCGAACATGCACGTCATCACCGGCCTGGTGCTGCTGCTCACGGTACCGGTCAAATCGGCGCCGCGCCCCACCACGGTGCTGCCGGCCCCGGCCACGCGGCCGTCGCTTGCCGAGACGGCGTAGCCCGCCACCCTCTGCCCTGGACGAGCTGATCAAAGCCCGCGGCCCTCGTCGCGAAGCCGGGCCGCCGCCCGACGGCTCGTCCAGCGGCCGCTCGGCCGCCGCACGGATCACCGCGGGGTCGTTCTGGCTGTCGGCGTCGGCCAGTTGCACGGCAGCCCCCGAGTCGGCGGTCAACTCGCACCGGATGGCTGGTCCATCACCTGCGGCAGCAGCAGGTGCGGCAGGCCGGCGATGAGCGTGGTGATGGTGGTGCCGGCGTCCGGATCATTTCCGGCGGGTGGGGCGGCGTTTTGGGCGCATCCGGAATCGTGGTGGGGTGGTGAGCCTCCGTTGGTGGGCCGTCGTCGCAGCGGTCGCGGTCTCGGCTTCCATCGGCGTTTCGGTGGCAGCCGTCTGGCTCGGCTTTGGTGTTGCCGATCCGCCGAAGAGCGACCTGCGGCCGGGTGAGGTCCGCACTTTGGTCACCGGCCTGCAGATCCCGTGGGGCCTCGCCTTCCTCCCGGACGGCTCGGCGTTGGTCACGGAACGGAACACCGCACGGGTCCTGGCGGTGAGCAAGCGCGGTGCGGTCAAGGAAGTCCAGCGGTTCGCCGACGTGCACGCAACCGGCGAAGGGGGTCTGCTCGGCATCGCGGTGTCGCCGTCGTACCGGACCGACCAATGGGTGTACGCGTACTATTCGACCGCGGTCGACAACCGCATCGTCAGGTTCCACCTCGGCGGCACCCCCGTTTCGGTGCTCACCGGCATCCCACACGCCGACCAGCACAACGGAGGCCGGCTCGCGTTCGGCCCGGACGGGATGCTGTACGCCAGTACCGGCGACACCGCCAACGGCGAGAACGCCCAGAACCGTCACACCCTCGCCGGCAAGATCCTCCGCATCACCCCCGACGGCAAGCCGGGTCCCGGCAACCCGTTCGGCACCAGCGCCGTCTTCAGCCTGGGCCATCGCAACGTGGAGGGTCTCGCCTTCGACCCTCACGGCACGCTGTACGCATCTGAGTTGGGCTTGGAACGCTTCGACGAACTCAACCGCATCGAGGCCGGAAAGAACTACGGCTGGCCGGTGGTGGAGGGCAAGGGCGGCGACACCCGGTTCGCGAACCCGATCGACGTCTGGGCACCCGAATACGCATCGCCGAGCGGCATCGCGGTCGCCGCTGGCCACGTCTACGTGGCATGCCTGCGCGGCAAGCGACTGTGGAAGGTCGGGCTGAACGGACAGCAGCCACAGGCGCTGCTCGTCGGCTCGTACGGGCGGCTACGCACCGTCGCCTCCGCGCCCGACGGGACGCTGTGGGTGATGACGTCCAATCGGGACGGCAGCGGCGCACCGATCAGCACCGATGATCGCATTCTGCAACTGCTGCCGTAGGCTCGTCACTCCTCTGTGCGTCCTTCACAGTTCCGCCTCTTGCGGCTCGGGTTCGTCGGCGAAACGATCGTTGAGATCAGTCCTTCCAGTCCAGCTGGTGCTCGGGGACGCCGACGGCGCGGCCGTGGGCAATGGCGGCGGCGCGGGTCTCATTGTCGCCGGGGCCGTACCGGAAGATCTTGCCTGCGTAAACGATGACGCGGTCGGTGCCGTCGCGGAAGTCGGCGTACCAGCCGCCCTCCGGATTGAGTGCCCGGGCGAGCGCCGCCGCCACGGTGTTCGCGTCGTCCGCTTCGAAGTCGATTACGGTCCAGACCTGCGGCTGGGTCGTTGCGGCGGTGTCGTTCAGGTCGAGTCGGTAGAAACCGGCTCGCCTGGGATATGCGGTCGCGAGGGCACCTCCCGGGCGCTGTGGCCGCCTTCGTTGTCCCACACGGTGGCCGGGTCGACGCCTTCGCCGCGTGCCGCGGTCGGGGCGGTGCGGGATGTGGCGAGGACGTCCGGAGCGCGCAGTTGATTGCTCGGGTCGGCGGCCGTGGCCATGGCGATGTCTGCGGTGGCGGCGGGGACCTCGGGTGGCACGACGAGCAGGTCGATCTGGTCGCCGCGCTCGGTGGTGGCGATCAACATGGCGGGGTCGACGGTGCTGAACCAGCCGGCCCGCACCACGCGGCTGCCGACCGCGAGGCGCCGGAAGTGGCCATCCCAGCTGTGGCTGTTGAGCATCAGCTGACGGACCGGTCCGTACCGTTCGTTCAGGGCCAGGATCAAGCCCGGAAGTTCCGCCACCGGGTCCCTGGAGCGGGGCCACCACCCGCCGTCGAGGACAGCTCGTGTGGCCCGTACAGCGGTGAGCGACAGCCTTGGCCGGGTCGGTGGTTCTGGCGGAACGACGGTGGCGCGCTGGGCGGCGGTGAACATGACTGGCCCCTCTCCTGACCTGCGGCTGCCACCGGGACGATGACTGGTACGGGAGCCCGCAGTTGCGTCGGCGCGACTCGGTCCGTGCCGAGCGGACTGGTCTGTCGGCGGTGTACGCATCGGTCACCGGGACCTGGAGTGCCGAAGCCAACTCTACGCCTGCAACGGGCCGGGAATGACGCGCTGACCCGACCCGCGCTCGGCCTACCTGGTGGGCCTGCCCGGCCTGGAACTGTTCCACAAGCTGGAGATTCAGCATTTCTCCGAGATCTACCAGGATTGCGAGCCGGACAAGCATGGACGCCGGGCACGGTGTCTGGGCCGACCGCGTCGAGGCCGAGGCCGAGGCCGAGGGCGGAGCAGCAGCGGCGTGGTCAGTCAGGACGCGGCGTCCAGCACACCCCGACGTACCGTCGACCAGAGGCTGTGGCCGCCGGCGATGGCAAAGGCGTCGGACGACGACAACCGGTGCACCCGGCGCTACCCTCAGCAGCCGGAACAGCCACGGCGACATGGTCCGCACATTCGGCACCGCCGCTCGGTGTGGTGAACGAGGCGACCTGTCGCGGGGCCGTTGCTCTCCTTGGCTGCGCTCTCGGCCTCTTGGACCGTCCTCGAAGCTCACTGCACCGCGGAAACGACCCGCTCCCCCCGCCGATGCCGGGTTAACAACCGACGTGCGGGTAGGACGGAGAGTCGGACGATTCGCTTAGGGGGCCTGATGTTCATCCTCGGCGTGATCCTGTTCCTGCTTGGATTTTTCCTGCACATCACGATCCTGACGATCATTGGCGTGATCCTGCTCGTGATCGGGGCGGTGCTGTTCCTCCTGGGCGCGGTGGGGCGGCCGGTCGCCGGGCGACGGCACTACTGGTAGCCGGCGACCGACAGTTCTCATCGAGCGGCCACCGGAAGAACGGCAATCTCCTCATCGCACCGCCTCGCTGGCCCCCAGGTTTCGCCGTGCGTTCATTGTTCGCGGCCGAGGGCGATGAGGCCAACCCGCCGCGGTGAGGCTTCGTTGCTGGCACTCGGCAGGACGAGTGTTCCACGTAGGTTGCACTCAGATGCCCACGGGGAATCCGCTCAGGTGACCCGGGCGGAGCGCTGCCTCGTGACGGTGATGTCGAGCCGGATGGGCAGGTCGGGGACGCCGAGGGCGTGGCGCGCGTGGGCGAGCGCGTTGGTTTCGATGTGCCGGCGCAGCGCGGCCAGGTCGGCGTTTTGTTGAGTGTTGACGGTGACGGCCAGCTGCGGGTTGGTCGGGTCGCCTTCGAGGTGGGTTCGAGCGGAGTGCACGCCCCGGTAGCTTTCGATCTCGCCGGACAGCGCGTCGCCCAGCGCCGTGGAGGTGAGGGTGGTGCGCCCGGCGGAGTGGTCTCCCGCCACGGTGATGTCGGCGAGCCGGCCGGTGGAGAACAGGACGGTGAGCAGCCAACGCAGACTCAACAGCGCGATGACGACCGCGACCACGGCCACGGCTGGCCACACCCAGCCGCCGTGCGCGCCGATGAAATGGCTGATGCTGTTGTCCAGCAGGTTCCGGTGCGCTGCATCTTCGCCGAAGACGCCGGCGCCGAGGAGTATGCCGGAGACGCCGAGGGCCAGCAGGAGCAGCCCGAGGAGGGCCAGTGCGGCGCGGTTGACACGGTCGGCGTGCATCAGCGCCCCCTGGTGGAGATCCGGACGGCCAACTTCGGCGGACGACGCAGGTCAAGGGCGTCGAGGCGGGCCCGCGCGGCGCGGGTGACGCTGTCGTCGATCGAGGAGGCCAGCGACGGCTCGTGTGCGACGGCGTGCGCGTGGACGCGGATGCGCCGGCGCCGGACGGTGACCGCGGTGCGGTCGACTCCGTCGACTTCGGTGACCGCCGTGCGGACGGCTTGCGCGACGCCGCGGCGGGTGTAGGCGGCGTCGATGGCCGGGTCGTCGCCGTCGGTGACCAACCTGGTCGGTCGGCGCGGCTTGAGCTCTGCGGTCAGGAGGGCCAGCCCCAGCAGGCACAGCAGCAGGCAGATGAGTCGGACGCTGCCGGCGTCCCAGGTGGTGCGCTGGGCCCATCGGTAGGTGGCCTGCCAGTCGATGACGGCGGGCCGGCGCCCGGTCCAGGCGGCGATGAGGTCCGCGACGAGCACTACTGCGGCTGCGATGAAGGTGAGGCTGACGAGCAGGGCGAGCAGGCGGTTGAGCAGTTTCACGGCGGCGCGTCCCTTCGCCTCTACCGCGCCCGCGGTGGCGGTGGGATCTCGGTGACCAGGTCGGTGACCGCGATGCGCGCCTCGGCGATGGTCAGTCCGGTCAGGGCGGTCAGCCGTTCACATACGTGCTGGCGGACGGCGGCGGTGACCTGCGGCACCGATGCCGGCCAGCGCACGCTGATCGCCAGATCGATGAAGGCGACGTTCCCGTTGACCTCGGCGGACGCCTTGGGAAGGCCGGTGAGGTTCGTCTGCCGGAAACCGAGGTGCCCGGCACCGGGTATGACCTGGCCGAGCAGGCGGGCCGCCGCGGAGCCGGCGTTAGCCGTTTCCAGCACCGCGCGGGAGGCCAGCTTCGCCACGACCGTGTCGGCGATGGTGATCGACCCGGGGACGGTGTCGTCGGCCTGGTCGGGGGCTTCTTCTACCATCGGGGGTTGGGGGTCGGCGGTCATCGTTTACCGCTCCGATTGGCGGAGTAGGCACTCAGGTCCACCTCGCCGCTGAGCACCTTGGCGGCGCCGAAGCCGAGCGCGGCGAACAGCGCCACGATCAGCATCTGGCCGAAGCTGCCGAAGGCCAGCGCGAATCCCAGCGCCATGCCCACCGCAGTGCCGAAGACGATATGGTTCATGTCTGTCACATCCTTGTGCAACGGCGGGGCGGCTATCGGACCCGCGCCGGTCGGCGGCATCGTCGCGACAGCGCCCGGATCAATCGGACCATCAACGGCCGACGACGCATGACGATCACCCGCACCCGGTCGGACGCCTCCGGCGGACCGGCGTGGTCGAGCCGTGCTAGGCCGGCGATGAAGACAGCGGTGTCGCCGCCGCGGTCGGGATGATGGGCCCGGATGAACGCGCGGCGCGCCCGCCACTGCTGTTCCTCGTTCATTGATCCTGGTCCCTGACTGTGATCGGAACTTCCCCAGCCGAACGGCCCATTTCTGGGGCAGCCGGGTCAGTCAGGTCTGCGATGACCACGTCGACGCGTCGAGCGGGCGCCAAGGCTCGCAGCGCGTGGCGGATCTGCGCGGCGACCTCGACGGCGGGCACGGCCCATCGCGCGCGGACCTGAACCTCCAGCATGTGCGGGTCGACCCGCACGCCGTAGACCCGCCGGCCAGGCAGATACGTGGCCGGTCCACCCGGTCGGCCGCCGTACAGGTCGTCCACACCGGGGCAGGCCCGTACCGTAACGGCCACCGCGTCGACGTCGACACCGTCGACCACCACTGCCGCCGTCTGCCCGGCGAGGACGGAGGTGCTCATGACACCCGCGACTCCTCCTGGGCTTCGCCAGACTCCGGTAGGTGGACGTCGTCGACGTTGATGTTGACCTCGACGACCTCCAAGCCTGTCATCCGCTCGACAGTCTGTTTGACGTTGCGCTGGATGCCACGTCCGAGATCGGCGATGCTGACCCCGTACTCCACGACAATGTCCAGGTCGACCGCTGCCTCGGTCTCACCGACCTCGACGCCGACGCCTTGGGCGACGTTGGGCCCGCGGCTACCCGGGACCCGCTCCCGGATGGCGCCGAACGCACGGCTGCCGCCGGTGCCCATGGCATGCACGCCACCGATTTCCCGGCAGGCGATGCCAGCGATTTTCTGTACCACACCCTCGGCAACGCTGATCTTTCCTTCCTCGGTGGTCAGCCGGTTCTGCCGGGCCGGAGCGGTGACTTCCGTGCTGCGGGGTGCCGGGCTCGTCTCGGCGGTGGTGTCGGTTCGTGCCACGGTCTGGGTCATGGAACTGCGCTCCTCGGTGATCGAGTTCGACGAAGACGCCGGCCAACGCGGCGGCCGCCCCAGGCCAGCCACAGCATCGGCGCGGCTGCCCTCCTCAATTGCTTAGACACCCCGGGCGTCGAAACGTCGCGCTCCTGACCACCGGTTTCTTTGCCGACTACGGGGCATAACGTGCTCATGGACCGCCGTTGCAGCACCGCTGGATGGTGAGCGCCAGACGTTACCGGGTTCATCGCCAGGCTTACCCGCCACATTTCACTTCGCCACCGCGCAGCACCCGAAAGTATGGAACCCGCGATCGACGACGCCTACCTGGTTCGGCGCGCACGCGAGGGTTACCTCGACGCCTACCAGGTACTCGTCGAACGCCACGGCCCGCGCGCCTACCGGGTCGCCTTGAGGCTGCTGGGGAACCGCGAGGACGCCGAGGACGTCACCCAGGACGCGCTCCTGGCCGCGTGGCAAGCCCTGCCCACCTTCCGCGCCGAAGCCAGCTTCGCTACCTGGCTGTGCCGCATCGTCACCACCCGCGCCCTGAATAAGAGCACCCGCACGGCGCGGACCGAAACGCTCAACGAAACGCCCGACCCTGCACGCGGACCGGCGGAACAAGCCGAACAGGACCTGATCGCCACCGCGGTCGCCGAAGCCATCGACGCGCTGCCCGCCGCGCAGCGCCTCGCACTGATCCTGCACCAGTTCGAGGGGCTCAGCTACAGCGAGATCGCCGAGATCACCGACAGCACAGTCGCGGCGGTCCGTAGCCACCTCTACCGCGCACGGCGCACACTTGCCATAACGCTGCAGGACTGGAGGTGACGACACCCCAGATGAGCATCGAAGTACCGTACGGCGATCCCGGCGCCGACCCGGCGCCGCTGCTGCGAGACCCCGACGGTCGGCTGGCCTGTGGAGCCGACGTCGACGACCTCCTCGAGCACGTCGCCGACCGCAACGCCACCGAGTTCGACGCACACCAGGCAGACTGTCCCCACTGCAGGGCTGCCCTGACCGAGCTCGGCGACTTGTGGACCCCGATCCTCGCCCTCGCCGCCATCCCGATCACCGCGCCGCCGGCCATGACCGCCACCGTCATGCGCCGCCTCGCGCAGCTGCTCCACGACGTCTGGTACACCCTGGAGCCGACCGGATCCGGCAGCATCCGGGTGGCCGCCCGCGCCGTGGCGGTTTTGGCCCGTAACGCCGCCATGCGCGTACCAGGCGTACGCATCGCCTTCGGTCGCAGCACCCATGAGCCGCTGGCGACCCTGACCGACACCGCCACACGGCACCACCGCTATCCCCACACGGCCGTCGGCCTCCTCGGACAGACCGCCGCCATCGAACTCGCCCTCGCCGTCACCTACGGCGAACCCATCGACGACGTCGCTCGGGAGGTACAACGCCGCGTCATCAACGAACTCCGCGACACCATCGGCCTGCACCACGTCACGATCAACGTAACCGTAGACGACGTGGTCCGGCCATCATGAGGCGCGACGGCCCGGCGAGCACTACGGCGGTACCCCCCGCCCGCGGACTCGCACGGCTCGCGCCCAGGCGGGCAACGAGATGCCGTCACGCGACCTGGCCACCGCCCTGTCCTCGCCGACGGCGGGTTCGCCGCGACCGGCCCGGCCGGCGCGACGAGCGCGCGGAGCGAGGTGTACACGCGTGGCCTGCCGATCCCGCCGGTCGTGGATGAGCCGACGAACCCGTCGGCAGACGCCGGGGCAGCGTGTACCGCGACCTCGGGCAAGACGATCTACCTGTCGCGGCGCGGGATGTCGCCACGCCACGCGTCCGTGGCGTCGCCGCGCTGCTGGATGAACTCTTTGAAGCGCCGGGTGTCCGCTTTCACCTGGAGCTCGTCGCCCCATGCAGCAGAGCCCATGAGCGGGCGTAGAACCCGACCCATGGGGCATCGAGTGCGTCAGGACCTGATGTCTGCAACGCACACGTCACCCGAACGCGTGAGGAGATTGCCATGAACGAGGAACACACTCTGGTCCGGACGCTGCACGACGTCGGTGCCGCGGTTTGGCTGGGCGGATCGCTCATGGGCGCGGTCGGTCTCAACGGCGCGTCGAAGGACGTCACCGACCCCGACGACCGGACCCGGACCGCCGCCCGTGGCTGGGCCCGGTGGGCACCGGTGTCCGCGGCGGCGATCGGCGCGCACCTGCTCGGCGGACTTGGACTGCTCATCGCCAACCGCGGCCGAGTCCTCAGCCAGTCCGGCGTCACCGCGAACACCGCGGTCAAGACCGCGCTGACCCTCGCCGCGATTGGGACCACCGCCTACAGCGGCGTACTCGGCGTCAGGCTGGCCCGTGCCGGGAAGGTCCCCGCTGAAGGCGGTACCGTCCCTTCGGACGCCACCCCGCACGACGTCGCCGTCACACTGCAGCAGCTGCGGGCATTGCAGTGGGTCACCCCCGCCCTCACCACCGCGATCGTCGCGCTCGGCGCGCAGCAGGGCGAACAGCAACGCCCCAGCCGGATGCTCGCCGGCGTGGGCGCCAAACTCGCGCACGCCGCCGGCCGATAACAGTCAGTTTCCCGCCGCCGCCCTGCAGGCGGCGGCGGTTCAATCAGTTCCATCGGCAGGAGTCACGTCATCACCACCGCCGGCAACGAACCCCACGCCCGGGGGCGGTAATCCGAGCCGCCAGACGGCGCAGAAGCCCCGACGGGGCGGAAGCGACGCCACGCGACGAACTCTACGAGCTGATCGACGCACTACGCCTTGATCAGACGGTCGCCGAGATCGGCGGGGTGTCCGCCGGCCGGGGTTTCGGCCCAGGCAGCGCCAGACGGAAAATGTTCTTCCAGACGTTGGCGGTCTGACGAACCAAAGAGCCGGTGTTGTACCGCAGCCCGTAGCGCTGGCACAGGTCGCGGACCTTGGGAGCGATCTCGGCGTACCGATTGCTGGGCAGATCTGGGAACAGATGGTGTTCGATCTGATGGCTGAGGTTGCCGGTCATGATGTGCAGCAGTGGGCCGCCGTCGATGTTGGACGAACCGAGCAGTTGGCGGATGTACCATTCGCCGCGGCTTTCGTCCTCGAGCTGGTCTTCGTTGAAGACCTCGGAGCCGTCCGGGAAGTGGCCGCAGAAGATGACCGCGTGCGACCAGACATTGCGGGCGACATTCGCGGTGAGGTTGCCGAGCAGGGTGGGCAGGAAGGCCGGACCCGCGAGCAGCGGGAACGCCATGTAGTCCTTGACGACCTGGCGGGTGGCCTTGCGCAGGACGCCGTGGAGCTGGGTCAGCGCCTCGGCCCAGCTCTTCTCGCCGCGCCAGGCCCGTTCGAGCTCGACGTCATAGATCGCGATGCCCCATTCGAAGCCGGCCGCCAGGATCGCATTGGAGACGGGTTGGGCCAGGTCGACCGGGCGCCACGGCTGCTCGGGGCTCACCCGTAGGAAGGCGTAGCCGATGTCCCGGTCCTTGCCCAGGACGTTGGTATAGGTGTGGTGCACGAAGTTGTGCGAGTGTTTCCACATGTCGGCCGGCGACGCGAAGTCCCATTCCCAGGTGCTGGAGTGGATCTGCGGGTCGCGCATCCAGTCCCACTGCCCGTGCAGGACGTTGTGGCCGATCTCCATGTTCTCCAGGATCTTCGCGACGGCCAGACACGTGGTGCCGGCCAGCCACGCCGGCGGCAACAGCGAGGCCATCAGCAGTGACCGGCCGCCGACTTCCAGGCCCCGCTGGACCGTGATGACCCGGCGGATGTACCGGGCGTCGCCGTCGCCGAGGTCGGCGATCACCTCGTCCCGGATCTGGTCCAGTTCGCGGCCGATCTCCTTGATGTCGACATCGGACAGATGGGCGGCCGGGCCGGCGGACACGGGTGCGGTATCTGTCATTGAAAGGTCTCCCAACTGGTCGCTACAGGTCAATCTCGACGGGGCCAGCGGCCGCCGACACACAGGTTTGAATCAGCTCTCCCTCATCGCCGTGCTCCCGACCGGTGCGCAGGTCACGTACCCGGCCGGCCCGCAGCCGGGCCACGCAGGTGTAGCAGATGCCCATGCGGCAGCCGCTGGGCATCAGCACACCGGCGTTCTCGCCGGCGACCAGCAGCGGGGTGGCGCCGTCGGCGTCGGCGTGCCGCCCGCTGACGGTGAACGTGACCCGGCCCCCGCAGCCGCCGGACGTCACGGCGGGCCGGAATCGCTCCACATGCAGCCGGTCGCCGAGCCCAGTGCGTCGCCAGTGCCGCTCGGCCTGCTCGAGCAGCCCGGCCGGCCCGCAGGCCCAGACATCGCGGCGACGCCAGTCCCGGCAGATCCCGCGCAGCTGCGCCATCGTCAGCCGGCCGCCGCCACGGGTGTACCACTCGTGCAACCGCAGCCGCGGAAACCGGGCGGCCAGGGCCCGCAGCTCCACACCGAAGATGACGTCCTGCGCGGTCGGCGCCGAGTGCACCAGCACCACGTCCGGCATCTCGCCCTGCGCGGCCAGGCTGCGCAGCATCGCCGCCACCGGAGTGATCCCGCTACCGGCCGTCAGGAACAGCAACCGAGCCGGCAAAGGCTCCGGCAGTACGAACTCACCCTGCGCCGGCGTGAGGTGGACGATGGTTCCCGGCGCCGTCCGACGCGCCAGGTAGGGCGAGACCAGCCCGTCCGGGGCCGCCTTCACCGTGATCGTGATACACCCGTCGGCCCGCTCCGGCGGCGAGGACACCGAGTAGCTGCGCGCATGCCGCACCCCGCCGACGTCCACGCCGACCCGTACGAACTGCCCGGCCAGGTGCCGCCCCCAGCCACGCCCGGGACGGATCACCAGGCTGGCCGCGTCCGCGGTCTCCGGCACTACCGCCTCGACCCGCCCACGCACCTCCCGGGACGACCACAGCGGATTGAGCAACCCGAGATAGTCGTCCGGCAGGAGCGGCGTGGTCAACCACGCGGCGGCCCCGAGCAGGCGCTCGCGAACGCTGAGCCGGCTTGCTCCCCTGACCGTCTCTACCGTGGCTCCGGTCTTGGCTTCGGACGTAAGAGCCAACCCGCGCACCCCCTCCACGTCGACTGCCACCTGCCCTGCCCCGACCGGCACCTAACCTCGCCCTGCGGCTGAGAGACCGGATGACGCCCCGTTGGTCGGTCCGGCTTTCGGCCGTGATCTTGCGGGTACACCGGACCGGCCAGCGCCGAGCAGGACCAGCCGCGCACTCATCGGCGGCGGCTTCCGCGGGCAGCTACTGGACCTGCAGCACGCCGGAGCGTGATCGGCCACGGGCGTTGTAGACGACAGCCCCTGCCGAGCAATCGGTACGCCGAGATCGCCCCGAAAGTCCGCGACCTCTGCGAACGGTTCGGGTTGCGGTACAACACCGGCTCCCTCGCCCTGACCCCCGGCGTCTGGAAAACCACAGCCCGCCTCGCCCTGCCGGGCCGGAAATCAGCCGGCGGGTAGGTCGGCGGGACGGCAGCAGCCATCGAGCGACCCGCGTCCCATAGGCGCGGGTCGGCGTCGTTCAACAGCTTTGTTCCGCAGGTCCGTCCGATGGCCGGGTAGCCTGTCCTCAGCGATCGAGACCGGCCTTGTCGACCTTGCGGTGGAACCGCATGCCCGCCAGTCCACCGAGCACCGCGCCGACCAGAGCCGCGATGACGGCAACGACCAGGGCGATGATGCCGCCGGTCGTCAGGTCGCCCTCGTTGACCGGAATCCGGGGAAAACCGTTGAGCTTGCTGAGGACGTCGTACTTACTCCCCAGCACGGCCCCGGCGATGGCAATGATCACGGCGATCGCGATCGACCACACCCAGACGGCGATGCCCTGCTTGATACCGTTGAAGCGCGCCATCCGGCCGGCGACATAGCCGCCGCAGAAGTAGGCGACCAACAGGATCACCAACAGCGCGACACCCCCGACGATACCGATCGTGGTCGCCTGCTGGCCGGCCTTGCCGGCGGCGTTCGTGGCGTTGGTACCGGTGGCCACGCCGACAGCGGTGCCGGCGGCGGCGAGCAACGCCGTGAGGATGACGGCGGTGCCGATGGCGGTGAGCCAGCCGAAGAATGCCGAACCCCACTTGATCCCGCCGTAGCGCTCCTGCTCACGGTCGAGGACCGTGCGCCGGTCCGAGGGCACCGAGCGGGCACCGCCGTCCGGCTCTGCACCATCGAAGCGCGGATCGCGGTCACGGGCGCGACCTGTGTCACGCCGGGCCGGCATGGGCTCGTCTCTCCGCCCTTCACCGGCTCCGTGTGCGTCCCGTTCGTAGTTCATCAGTCCTCCAACAGATGGTGGATGATCGCCTGGTCCAGCGGCCGCCCACTACCGTCCACCTCGGCTGCGGACAGAAAGCCAGGATCGCCAGGGACGACCGCATTCTGTCCACCGCGCCGGGCATCCGTCGGTCCGCGGTGTTCACCGTTGCGGGTATGCGGACCAGACCCGTCGGCGTACGCGCCAGGACCCGTACCAGCTCATGCCCGGCCGCGGGGGTAAGCGGCCGCCGGCGCCAGGTTCGCCACGACGGACCGCATGGCGCCTAGGCGCGCTCGTACTTCCCGCGTGTGCGCAAGTAAACATGAAACGCCGGCTACACCCAGACACACTCGTCCGCACGCTGCACCACGTCGGTGCCGCAGTCGGGCTGGGCGGATCGCTCATGGACGCGATCGGTCTCAACGGTGCGTCGAACGACGTTACCGACCCCGACGATCGGACCCGCACCGCCGCCCGTGGCTGGGCCCGGTGGGCACCGGTGTCCGCCGCCGCGATCGGCGCACACCTGCTCGGCGGCTCGAACTGGGCTTTCGCCGGACCTCCGGGTACATCAGCTCGTTCTCCAGATAGGTATGCACGGTCAGGAGGATCTGATCGACGACCTTCGCCTTGCCTGCGTTGGGTGTGGGCAGGATCGCGGCATGCTTGACCCGTGAAGCGCTCGACCTGTCCCCGCCATCTTGGTACCTCCGAGGTCGGCGTTCGCCAGAGCGACTGGGTGCTCATCCGCCGGCTGTGTGGGCCGTTGCGGCCGCAGTTGCGGGTGCGGTGGCCAGGACGGCGGCTGCGGCGGTGGTGGCCAGGACCGAGACCACAGCGTAAGGCGCCCAGCCGGCCCGTACGGTGTCGTGCAGGACCGCGATCCCGATGGCGGACGGTGCGATGACCTCGACGATCCACAGCACTGCGGTGACCGGCCCGACCTGCCCGTGCTGTAGTGCATGCGCGTAGAGCAGCATCCCGGTCACCCCGAACCCGGCTAGTGCCCAGGTGAGGGGTTCGGCGGCGAGCGCGCCCAGGACGGCTGGCACGTCCCGCATCGCGGGTGCGGACAACGGCAGCGCACAGGCACACAGCGCCGCTCCGCCGAACGCCAGCCCGGCCAGTGCCGCGCTCGCACCCGGCGAACCCGCCCGTGCGGCGATCCAGCCGCAGACCGCGACCAGGACCGTCGCCGTGACCAGGCCGAACCGGATTATGGCCGAGGGCCGGACCTGGTCCTGCGGGCCTGCGGACAAGGCCAGGACCGTGAGTGCGAGGACGGTGACCGCGACGGCGGCGCCGTCGCGGCGCCGGATCCGGGCGGCCAGCAGCAGGCGGGCGGCGAGGACGGTGACCGCGAGGGAGCCGGCGAGGACGGCCTGGACCTGGTAGACCGCCAGGGTGCGCAGTGCCACGAGGGACGCCAGCCAAGCCAGCAGGTCACAGCCGAGGCCGGCAATGTACAGCGGGTGGCGCAGGGCGTGCAGGGTGCCGGTGCTGCGGCGGGCGGCGAGGGCCTGGGTCACCGAGCCGGCGCCGTAGCTGACCGCCGCGGCCACCGCGAACGCCAACGCCGCCGCGGGCGTGACGGTCATGGCCGACCACTCTCCGGTGAGGGTGTTCCGACAGGCGATGCGTGCCGGCCGAGGAGCGGCACTTCCGCCAGGCCTTCGGCGTTAGCGATGGCCAGACCCTGCACGGCGGCGTTGCTGAAGCCGCTGAGCCCAATGTGCGGGGTCTGCCAGTACGGGTGGCATCTGTCGTTGTAGCGGCACAGCGACTCCATCTGGGTACTGTCGCGGAAGCGGTGCAGCAGCCGGCGCTGCAGGTCTGTCAGCCGCGGACCCCTACGGCCATCAACATCGGCGCAGCCGCCGTCATGACGACGGCTCCCGGACCGATGTCAGCAGCCTCGTTCGGTGCCGGCCGGTACGGGGTTCGGTGGAACGCCAACGCGTGGGGAGGACGCCGAGGGCGAACGCGGCGCGTGTGGCGTCGCGCCGGGTGTGTACCGCCAGCTTGTGCGGTAGATCGACGCGACGTGGGGTCCTCACGGCGTTCGGGGAACGGTACACGCTGTAGCGGCGGACGGGTCCACCTGCGGTGTCGCCTTCGAAGCTCCCAATGATGCCGGCAGCGAGGACGCCGCCGAGGTCCGGAGCGGTCGAGACGACGCACCAATGATAGCCCCCTGAGGGGTTCGACAGCGCACCAGCGATGCACCAGCCCTCGTTCGGGCACTGGTCTTGTACCCAACGATCACCGGGTGCTGCGCGGTACCGTCGAGACATCGCCGTAGCGGCGACCTGACCGCCGCCGGAGCAGATGGCGGCGTTCACGCGATCGCTGCACGTTGCAGGGACGGGTGATGGCCCGAGGAGCGAAACGCATGGAGTTCGACGTAACGGTCGAGAGCCCCAAAGGAACACGCAACAAGTACGAGGTGGACCGCCACACCGGCAGGATCCGGTTGGAGCGCACCCTGTTCACCGCCACCCAGTACCCGGAGGACTACGGCTTCATCGAGCACACCCTCGGCGAGGACACCGACCCCCTCGACGCGCTCGTGCTGGTCCGGGAACCCACCTTCCCGGGTTGCCAGATCCGCTGCCGGGCGTTCGGCATGTTCCGGATGCGCGACGCGAGAGGCCCGGACCCGAAGGTGCTCTGCGTCCCGATCGCCGACCCGCGTCTGACATACCTGGTGGACCTGCCCGACCTGGAACTCTTTCACAAACTGGAGATCCAACACTTCTTCGAGATTTACCAGGATCTCGAACCGGGCAAGACCATCGACGCCGAGCACGGCGTCTGGGCCGACCGCGCCGAGGCCGAAGCGGAGATCACCCGATCACGCCGGCGTGCTGTCCGCGTCGCAGCGATCGTCGACGATCCAGATTCACCGTGACCGGTCGGGATCCGAACCGTCGCTACTGGGCCGCGGTCGCCCTCGGCTCGACCGGCGACGAGCGGGTCGTGCCGACCCTGGAGCGTCTGCAGGCCGAGGA
>NZ_JBEPDB010000094.1:0-33692 GCF_040300025.1 Dactylosporangium sp. NPDC000555
GTCGGGCACCGCGCCCGGGATCTGCCCGGCCTGCGCGGAGACGCGCACGGCGACGAACGTCATGACGGCCAGGCCCAGCACCGAGGCGACCGCGAACCAGACGACGCCGATGGCGAAGACCCGCCGCCGGCCGTACCGGTCGCCGAGCGCGCCGGCGAGCAGCAGCAGCCCGGCCAGGGCCAGCGTGTACGCCGTGACGACCCACTGCAGCACCTGCAGCCCCGTGCCGAACGAGCGGCCGATCGCGGGCAGCGCGATGCCGACGACGGTGGCGTCGATCGAGGCGATGCCCGACCCGAGAATGGTGGCGGTCAGCACCCACCGCCCGGTCGTGCTGGCATAGGCGAGCCGATCGGGGGCGTCCGCGGTCGTCATGGGATCAACGTAGCCTGTTGAACCGTGCGCCCGATCCTGCTCGACGGCCGCGTGTAAGAAACGGCTGCCATGACAGCCATTTCTTACACATAGCCGGGACTCGGCACCGCGACGCCGGGCGAGCGCACCCGGACGACCCGTTAGTTGCGGTAGCCCTTCACCCGGATCCTGAACGACGTCGCCGGGCCCGGGGTGGGCGCGGTCTTGGTCCGCAGGGTGTAGCCCGGCGACTCGAGCTCCAGGTCGAGCCGGTGGAACAGGCGGGCCATCGACAGCGCCATCTGTACGTCGGCGAAGCCCTTGCCCAGGCAGGTGTGCGGGCCGCGGCCGTAGGGCGAATACGCACCCGGCTGCAGGTGCTCGGCGCGCGGCTTCTCGTAGCGGCCGATGTCGAACTTCTCCGGCTCCGGGAAGTACTCCTCCATGAAGTGCGGGACGCTCGTGCCCACATACACCATCTCGCCCTCCCGGATGGTGTGCCCGGCGAACTCGAAGTCCTTGGCCGCGGTGCGCACCAGGGTGACCGCCACCGGGTAGAGCCGCATGGTCTCCATCAGCGCGTAGCGCACGGCGGGCAGCCTCCGCACGTCGTCCTCGCTGATCGGACTTGCCCCGTCGTTCGTGGCGCCGAACAGCTCGTCGGCCTCGGCCTGGATCTTCGCGAGCACCTCGGGGTGCTTGAGCACGGCGTAGACGAACGACGCCGTGGTGTTGGCGACGGTGTCGAGGCCGGCCACATACGGCCCGGTGAGCGTCATCGTCAGGTCCTCGGCCGGGACGACGCCGGGCCGCTCCAGGTGGGCGGCCATGATGTCCTCGACGAGGATCCGGTCCCGCTCGGGCGTCCGGCCGGCGCGCGCCCGCAGATCCGCGGCCATCCTGTCGCCGAGCTCGAAGACGCGGGCCTTCGCCTTCTTGTACCGCGGGTCCTTCAACAGGATCCTGGGCCGCTGCCGGGTGACGAGCACGTTGAGCACGTAGAGCGTGAGCAGCCGGATGTCCGGCACGTATTCGCTCGGCGCGCTGCCGGTGAGGATCTCGCCGAGCTGCTCGGTGACGAGATACTGCATGTTCTGCACGACGGGCACGGTGCTCCCGGGCTTCCAGTCGCGCTCCAGCACCCGGTCGGTGATCTCGATGAGCTCGGGCACCCGGCCCTTGATGGCGTCGCGGGAATAGCCGCGCCGCATGAGCTCGCGCAGCTCCCGGTGGCTCTCGCCGTCCTCGCCGGACACCGTGCGAGTGCTGCCGTACTCATCGACCATGCCCTGCCAGAACTCCTTGGAGCGCAGGCAGTCGCGGCCCTCGCGGGAGCCCATGAAGTTGGCCGCGTCGGGGCCGGCGATCACCGTATACGTCTTGTTGAGCAGCCTCATCCGGAAGACCGGGCCGTGCTCGCGATAGGCGCGCACCAGGAAGGCCCCGGGGTCCTTGCCCATCTCCAGGGCGCTGCCGAGCACCGGGATGCCGCGCACCACCGGGATCTGCCTGCCAGGCGCCTCCTGCGTGACTGTCACAGAGTGTCCCCCTCACGTGTGACCATCGACGTGCCTCGTGGATCGTATCGAATGCGATCGTGTTTTGGGGTCCCGTAGGTTACCGGCCGATGACGATCCGCGACGGGACCCGGCGGCGTGGCCGCCCCCTGGGCTTGTTACGGTGCGGACGCGGGCCGAGAGGCGCTGCGACGGATCCCCATCCGCCACGCTCGGGCCGCCCACGGGAAGAAGGGCGCCTCCGACGTCGCGGAGGACCAACCGATGCGCACCGACACCGGCGATCTCACCGACTTCGTGGCCGGCCTGCCGAAGGTCGAGCTGCACGTGCACCACGTGGGCTCGGCCACGCCGCAGACCGTGGCCCGCCTCGCCGAACGGCACGCCGGCGCGACGCCGGTCCCGGCCGACCCGCAGCTGCTGGCCGAGTACTTCACGTTCACCGACTTCGCGCACTTCATCGAGGTGTACCTGTCGGTCGTCGACCTGATCCGCGACGCCGAGGACGTGGCGACGCTGACGTACGACATCGGCGCCGGCCTCGCCGCCCAGTCGGTCCGCTACGCCGAGCTGACCCTCACCCCGTATTCGTCGATCGCCCGCGGCATCCCCGCCGAGGCGTACTGCGAGGCGGTCGAGGACGCCCGCGCCCGCGTCGCCCGCGACCACGGCACCGAGCTGCGCTGGTGCTTCGACATCCCGGGCGAGGCCGGCGTGCCGTCCGCGGACGTGACCCTGGAGACGGCACTGAAGCAGCGCCCCGACGGCCTGGTCAGCTTCGGCCTCGGCGGCCCGGAGGCGGGCGTGCCGCGGGAGTGGTTCGCGCCGCACTTCGCCGCGGCCCGCGCCGCCGGGCTGCGCAGCGCCCCGCACGCGGGCGAGTCGACGGGCCCGGAGACGATCTGGGACGCGCTGCGCCACCTCGGCGCGCAGCGCATCGGCCACGGCATCGCCGCGGCGCGCGACCCGGAGCTGATGGCGCACCTGCGCGAGCGCGACATCGCGCTCGAGGTGTGCCCGACCTCCAACGTGTGCACCCGCTCCGTGCCGTCCCTCGCCGAGCACCCGCTGCCCGCCCTGGTCGCCGCCGGTGTGCCGGTGACGATCAACTCCGACGACCCGCCGATGTTCTCAACCACGCTCAACCAGGAGTACGTCGTGGCGGCGCGGCTGCTCGGCCTGGACCGCGCCGGGGTCGCGGAACTGGCCCGCCAGGGGGTGCGTTATGCCTTCCTCGACGACACCCGCAAGGCGGCGATCCTGGCCGAGATCGACGCCTACCTCGCCGCCGCCACCGGGTAGGTCCTCACGCCGGCGTGAGCACCACGTGCATCACCTGGTCCGAGGCGGTGAACGACGTGGCGGTGTACCCGGTCAGGCCGTCGTCCAGCAGGCGCTCGCCGCGGCCCAGCAGGATCGGCACGATCGGCAGGTGCAGGAGGTCGACGAGGCCGGCGCGCAGGTACTGGCGGATCGTCGACACGCCGCCCGCCAGCCGCACGTCCAGGCCCCCGGCCGCGTCGTACGCCCGCCCTCCGCGCCGATCATGCTCCTCCGCCCAGTCTGGCTCGATGAGGCGTCCGCGAAGATCGACCCAGACCAGGCGCCGCTGCGGGTCGTGAACACCCACTCGTGCAGGCGGTCGCCGCCGGCGCCGATCGGGTGCTCCCAGCCCTGGTCCGGCCCGGCGCAGTCTCGCCCATCGGTCGGAGCCGGGCGGCGGTTCTCGACATGTTCGCTGCCGCGGCTCGCGTTCATGCGTTTTTGACAATGATTGTCATCACCAGGGAGACTTGCGGCCGTGCGTGGGAGAGTGGCGGTCCTGCTGGTGGCCGGGATGCTGGCCATGACCGGGATGCTGGCCGGGTGCGCCGGGCCTGCGAAGCCGGCCGACGGGCGGATCCGGGTCGTCGCCGCGTTCTATCCGCTGCAGTTCATCAGCGAGCAGGTCGGCGGGGATCGCGTCGCCGTCGAGAATCTCACCCGGGCCGGGGCCGAGCCGCACGACCTCGAGCTGCGGCCCAGCCAGCTCGCCGGGCTCGAGGACGCCGACCTGGTGGTGTACCTGCGCGGGTTCCAGCCGGCCGTGGACGAGGCCATCGGCCTGCAGCGGCACGACAAGACGTTCGACGTGGCGGGGGTGGAGCCGCTGCGCGACGGCGATCCGCACGTCTGGCTCGACCCGGTGCGCCTCGCGGCGATCGCGGACCGGCTCGCCGAGCGGCTCGCGGCGGCCGACCCCGCCGACGCGGACGCGATCCGGGCGCGGGCCGAGGCGCTGGGCGAGCGGCTGCGGGAGCTCGACGCCGAGTACTCGCGGGGCCTCGCCCACTGCGCGCGGCGCGATGTCGTCACGAGCCACGGCGCGTTCGGCTACCTGACCGCGCGGTACGACCTGGTCCAGGTGCCGGTGACCGGCCTCAACCCGGACGAGGAGCCGGGGCCGCAGCGCGTGCGGGACGTGGCGCGGCTGGCCCGCGAGCGCGGCGTCACCACGATCTTCTTCGAGGCGCTGGTCAGCCCCAAGCTGTCGGAGACGATCGCGAAGGAGATCGGCGCGAAGGCCGCGGTGCTCGACCCGCTCGAGGGCGTGGAGGACGGCGAGACGTACTTCACGGTGATGCGCGCCAACCTCGAAGCGCTCCAGGACGCGCTCGGCTGCCGATAGCGCCGGGCCGGTGCGACCGCGCCTACTCGTGCAGGCCGCCGGCGACGACGTGGAGGAACGCGGCCTGCACGTCGTCGGCGCTGAGCGCGTTGTCGACGTACGCGCCCAGCGGCTGCTGCAGCGCGGCCTTGAGCCGTTGCGCGGCCTCCTTCTTGCCCAGCACCATGACGCTGAGCGTGACCGGGCGCTTCGGGTCCTTGAGCGCGGACAGCTTGCGCACCATCTCGTCGACGGCGTGGGCATCGGCGCTGTCCTTGTCCGCGTCATCGGTGAGGACGAAGACCTGGTTGAACATGTCGTCGTGCCAGTCGTCGCGGACCGACTGGTAGCCGGCGACGATCGTGTCGAGCAGGCCCGGCAGGCCCGGTCCAGCCTTGTGCACGTTGAGCGAGTTGACCGAGCGGGTGAAGGCGGCGTGGGAGGTGTCGTCGAGCCGGTCGCTCGGCAGCAGCTTGCGATGGCCGGACGGGCCGGGGCTGACCTCCCACAGGCCCAGCCGGGAGCCGACCGGCATCAGGCCGCCCACGACCCGGCAGCCGGCCTTGAGCACGTCGATCGGCTGCTGCCGCGCCCCGGCCGGCGAGCCGGACGAGCCCGGCGTGCCCGCGATGTCGACGATGATGAGCAGGTTGCCGCGCCGGTCCTCGGGATCCCAGGTGGCGAAGACGTGCTGCACGTGGTGGGGCGCGAGCACGCCGAACGGCTCGGCGGCCGGCTCGGGCAGCGCGGAGGCGCCGTCGAACGGGGGCCGGGCCTGGCCGGGGCCGCGCAGACCGGCCGCGTCGACGGCCTGGCGGGCCTCCGTGGTGGAGAACGCGGCGAGGAGCCGCCTCAGGGCCGCGGCACGCTTCGGGTCGCGGGCCGCGGCGGCGGAAGGCAGCCAGGTGTACCGCATGATCGCGGTGTGGTCCGCGCCGGTCAGGTAGGTGCGGCCGGGTGCGGCCAGGCCCATGGTCGGCAGGAGCGTGTACTCGGGCACGAGGCCGACCTCGCCGGGCTTGTTCGGGGTGGCGGCCAGGTCGTGGTTGACGGTGCGGGTCACCGCCAGGGTGGCGTTGAGCGCCAGCGAGGAGGCGTCCATGCCCCTGTCGAGCCAGACCGCCTCGCCGACGGCGCCGGCGGCGACCAGGCCGTCGCCGGACAGCGTCGGGTCGCGCACCACCAGGCGTACGCCCGAATTCTTGGTGGCGAGCAGGTTGGCCAGCGCGAGCCAGCCGTTGCCGGCCGTCTTGATCTTCCCGGCGGTGGCCGGGTCGGTGACCATGACGACCGGGCTGGTCGCGAGGGTCTGCCCCGCGGAGGTCTCGCGCTGCGCGGCGGTGTCCGCGGTGTTGCTGCCGGTAGGCACGAGGAACCCGGGCGGGGCGAGCGCGGCCCAGGCGGCGTCGTCGGGGATCCACACGTCGGCGGCGGCCTGGCCGAGCTGTCCGGCGGCGGGGCGGCCGTCGGCGCTGGCGGTGTTGATCAGAACGCAGTCCTCGCCGGCGCGCAGCGTGCGGCCGGCGGCGGAGACGACGTTGGCGAACGACGACGCGGTGATGACGCGCAGGGTGGTCGGGCAGTCCGCGCCGTCCTCGCCGTCGCGGTCGTGCAGCGCGTACCAGCCGGCGCCGGCCACGAGACCGACGGCGAGGAGGAGCACCAGCCCGCGCAGCAGCGCGCCGAGCGTGCGTGTGCCCGCCTGATGCTTGTCCATGGCTGCAGCCGTCCGCGGTCGGAGAGGGGGTGCGGGCCAGTATGCCATCGGGCGGAGCGGATTCCGGGTCCGTCCACCGGCCGGCGGGGACGATCGGCCGATCGGACGGCCCGTTCCGCGCGGATCCGGCGCACTGACGCGCGGCGGCACGATCGTCCATAGTGGACATGGTTAACGGCCGGCGAACAGGATGTTGACTGCCGGGGGTTGTGGCCGGGGTGCAGAATCGTGGCGTGAAACGGACCGGTCCACTGATCGTCCTGGTGCTCGTCCTGGTCGTCGCCGGCGCGGTCGTCGGCCATCTGCTGGGCCGCTCCGCGGGCTCCGGCCCGGGAAGGCTCCGGCCGGTCAGCGCGATCGTCGGCTCCGAGAAGACGCGGTTCTTCGCCGACCCCGACGTGCGTCAGGTCCTCGCCCGGCACGGCTGGTCGGTGCGCGCCGACGCGGCCGGCTCCCGCCAGATGCCGGCCCGGACGGCCGGCTACGACTTCGCGTTCCCCGGCAGCAAGGCCGCCGCGGACGAGATCCGCCGGCACGCCAAGCCGGCCGGGGACGATGTCGTCGTCTTCTCCTCGCCGCTCGCGGTCGCCACCTTCGTGCCGATCGTCGACCTGCTCCAGAACGCGCACCTGGCCGCCCGCGACGCCGGCGGCGTGTGGCGGCTGGACCTCAAGGCCCTCGCCGACGCCAACCGGCGCGACCTCAAGTGGACCGACATCCAGGGCAACACCGCCCATCGCGTCACGCGCAACGTGCTGGTCGCCACCACCCGGCCCGCCGACTCCAACTCCGCGGCGATGTACGCGGTGCTGCTCGACCAGGCCACCGGGGGTGACCTCGCCGCCGTGGCCAAGCTCTTCACCGACCAGGGCGCGGTCGACACCACCAGCGAGGAGCCGTTCGAGAGCTACCTGCGAAGCGGCCGCGACTCCGCGCCGATGGTGCTCGTCTACGAGGCCCAGTTCGTCGACCACGCCGTCAACGACGGGCTCACCGGCGGGCAGACGCTGATGTACCCCACGCCGACCCTCGTGTGCGAGCACACGATCGTGCCGCTGACCCAGGCCGGCGTCGAGATCGCGAAGCTGCTGGCCACCGACCACGACCTGCAGCTGCTCGCCGCCAGGCACGGCTTCCGCACCGCCGACGCCACGCTCACCGCGCCGGTCTTCGGCAAGGTCCGCCCCGGCGACGCGCCGCTGCCGGACTCGATCGACGGCGCCGTGCCAGACCCCGACTACAAGACCCAGCACACCCTGCTGGCGAAGCTCGAGGAGAGAATGTCGTGAGGAAGTCCGGCCTCCTGGTCGTCGTCGCGGCGGCGCTGCTGCTCGGCGCGTGCACCAACGGGACCAAGGGCGACCCGGCGAAGCCGGCCGAGAGCGAGGGCCCGTTCCTGAAGGGCTCCGGCACGCTGCGCGTGCTCGCCTCCAGCGAACTGGCCGACCTGCAGCCCGTCCTCGCCGACGCGAAGCAGGCCACCGGCGTCGACGTGCTGCTGCAGGCCACCGGCACCCTCGACGGCGTCGAGAACGTCGTGTCCGGCAACGCGGCCAAGCAGTACGACGCCATCTGGTTCGCCAGCAACCGGTACCTGCAGCTGCACCCCGGCGCCGGCGACAAGATCGGCACCGCGACCAAGGTCGCCACCTCCCCGGTCGTGCTCGGCCTGCGCCAGTCGGTCGCGGCGAAGCTCGGCTGGGCCGACCACCGCCCCACCTGGAGCGAGATCGCGGTCGCCGCCGGCGAGCACAAGTTCAGCTACGGCATGACCAACCCGGCCGGCTCCAACTCCGGCTTCTCCGCGCTGGTCGGCGTCGCCGCGGCGATGGCCGGCACCGGCGCCGCGCTCACCGCCGAGCAGATCGCGCCGCTCACCCCGCGGCTGCGGGCCTTCTTCGCCGGGCAGGACCTCACCGCCGGCTCGTCCGGCTGGCTCGCCGACGCGTTCGTCAAGCAGGCCGCGGAGCAACACGGCCACGCCGTCGACGGGCTGGTCAACTACGAGTCGGTGATCCTGTCGCTCAACGCCTCGGGCCGGCTGCCCGAGCCGATGACCGTCGTGTACCCCGCCGACGGCGTCGTCACGGCCGACTACCCGCTGACCCTGCTGGCCGGGGTGTCCGAGCAGACGAAGACCAACTACGCCGCGGTCACCGACTACCTGCGCCGGCCGAGCGTCCAGCGGCAGATCATGGCGAAGACGTGGCGGCGCCCGGCGGTACCGAACGTGGCCCTCGCCCCCGAGTTCGGGCCGAAGGGCGGCTCGCTGCCGGAGCTGCCCTTCCCGGGCCGGCTCGAGGCGGCCAACGCCCTCATCGGCGCGTTCGGCGACGACCTGCGCAAGCCGGCGCGCACGATCTACGTGCTCGACCTGTCCGGCTCGATGAAGGGCGAGCGGATCCAGGGCCTCAAGAACGCGCTCATCGGCCTCACCGGCGCGGACACCAGCCTGTCCGGGCAGTTCAGCCGGTTCAACGGCCGCGAGCAGGTGCTCATGGTGCCCTTCGGCACGAAGCCCGGGCAGGTCCGCCGCTTCGACGTGCCCGAGAGCGACTTCCGGCCGACGCTCGAACAGATCCGGTCCTACGCCGGCGGCCTGGCCGCGAACGGCGACACCGCGATCTACGACGCGCTGTTCGTCGCCTACGACCAGGCGGCGGCCCTGGCGAGGGAGGACCCCGACCGGTCCACCTCGATCGTGCTGCTCACCGACGGCGAGCTGACCGCCGGGGCGAACCTCGAGGCCTTCCAGGCGCGGCTGCCGCAGCTGCCGAGGGTGCCGGTGTTCACGATTCTGTTCGGCGAGGGCAACGTCGCGGAGATGCGGAAGGTGGCCGAGCTGACCGGCGGCAAGTCGTTCGACGCGCGCACCGGCTCGCTGCCGGCGGCGTTCAAGGAGATCCGCGGGTACCAGTGACGAGCGGTAAGGCAGTGTTCAAGCCCCGGCAGTGGTGATTCGCGGGGGCTTCGGGTACGACATCACCATGACCGAACTCTCGCTCGACGACTATCTGGTCGAGGACGACGATGACGACGACCCGGTGCTGCTGCGCAAGGACGGGCAGCCGGTCGACACGTGGCGGGAGGAATATCCCTACGACGAGCGGATGACGCGCGCCGAGTACGACCGCGTCAAGCGCCTGCTGCAGATCGAGCTGCTCAAGCTGCAGAACACGATCAAGGCGCGCGGTGAGCGGCTCGTGGTGCTGTTCGAGGGGCGCGACGCGGCCGGCAAGGGCGGCACGATCAAGCGGTTCATGGAGCACCTCAACCCGCGCGGCGCCCGGGTCGTGGCGCTGGAGAAGCCGAGCGAGCGCGAGCTGACGCAGTGGTACTTCCAGCGCTACGTCCAGCACCTGCCGGCGGCCGGCGAGATCGTCCTGTTCGACCGGTCCTGGTACAACCGGGCCGGCGTGGAGCGCGTGATGGGCTTCTGCAGCCGCGCCGAGTATCTCGAGTTCATGCGCCAGGCCCCCGAGCTCGAGCGGATGCTGGTCCGCTCCGGCATCCGGCTGGTCAAGTTCTGGTTCTCGGTGTCGCGCAACGAGCAGCGCACCCGGTTCCTCATCCGCCAGGTCGACCCGGTACGGCAGTGGAAGCTGTCCCCGATGGACCTCGCCTCGCTGGACAAGTGGGACGAGTACACCGAGGCCAAGGAGGCGATGTTCTTCTACACCGACACGGCCGACGCGCCGTGGACCGTGGTCAAGAGCAACGACAAGAAGCGCGGCCGGCTCGAGGCGATGCGCCACGTGCTGAGCGGCTTCGACTACGACAACAAGGATTTCGATCTCGTCGGCACCCCGGACCCGCTCATCGTCGGCCCGGCAGGCCTCGCCGACGAATCGGCCGACGACGCGCCGAGGCTGTAGCCGCAGGCGACGGGACGCGCCCATGGCCGTAGGGTATTGGGATGCCGGAGGTGGGGGAGGGGCGTGAGCGCGGGGCGGAGTCCCTCGGCCGGCACGTCACCGTCGCCTACTCCACCGACGAGGAGATCCGCGACCTGTTGACCGGCTTCGTGCGGCGGGGCGTCGCCGCCGGTCACCGCGTGGTGATCCTCCTGGACAGCGACGCCGCGGACCTCGGGCTGCTCGTCGCGGCCGCCGCGTCCGGCGCCGCGCCCGGCCAGTTCGCCGCCCTCCGGTTCGGCGCCGCTCAAGCGACCGGTGCCGGCCCGCCGGCGTTCGGCGGCCCGGGCTTCGGCGTGCCGGAGACGCTGGCCATGCTGAGCGCGCTGCAGGACGAGACGTTCGCGGCCGGCTATCCCGCCGTCGCCATCGCCGGGCAGATGCTCTGGGCGCTGCGGGCCGGGTTCACGCCCGGCGACCTGATGACCTACGAGACGCAGTGGAACCGCTTCTTCGGCGACCCGCGCATCACCGGCCTGTGCCTCTACGACCGGCGTCGCTTCGCCAAGGACCTGATCGAGCGCGTCGGCGCCGTCCACCCGGGGCCGCTGCTGGGGTTCACCCTCGGCGGCTGGGGCGCCCACCTGCGGCTCACCGGCCAGGTCGACGCCTCCAACGGCGACTCGCTGCCCTCGATCCTCGAGCTGGTCGCCGGCGTCGACTCCGTCGTCCTGCTCGACGCCAGCGACCTGAGCTTCGTCGACGTCGCCGGGGCCCGCACCATCGTCCGGTTCGCCGCGTCGCGGCCGCACCGGTGCACCGTCGTGCGCTGCCCGCGCGGCGTGCGCCAGGCCCTGCGGCTGGTCGGCGCGGAGGCGGTGCCGAGCCTGGTGCTTCGCGACCGCGTCGCCGGGGTATGAGCGCCACGTGTCGCCAGCTGACCCAGCCCTGACCGAGGCCGCCGCCGCGCGCGGCGTGGCCACCTGGTACTCCACGGCCGGCCACCGGCGCGTGGACATCGACCCGGACGTCGTGCGGGCCGTGGTCGCCCTGCTCGAGCCGCACGCCGCCGGCGCCCCGGCCCCCGGGCCGCCGGTCCCGCTGCCGGAGGCACCGCGGACCTGGGGCTGGATGATCCAGCTGTACGGCGTGCGCTCCGCCGGCTCCTGGGGCGTCGGCGACTTCGCCGACCTGGCCGGGTTCGCCCGCTGGGCCGCCTCCACCGGCGCCGGGGCGGTGCTGGTCAACCCGCTGCACGCGGTGGCGCCCGTCGAGGAGATGCCGGCCTCGCCGTACTCGCCGTCCTCGCGCCGGTTCCTCAACCCGCTCTATCTGCGCGTCGAGGACCTGCCGGAGTATCGGTCGGCGGACCCGGCGCTGCGGGAGCGGGTGGACGAGCTGCGCCCGCCCGCCGCGGACCTCGTCGAGTACGACGGGGTGTGGCGGGCCAAGCGTGCCGCACTGGAGCTGCTCCACGCCGGCGGCCGCGAACCGGCCGGCCCTGAACCGGCCAGCTCCGAGCCGGCGCTGCGGGACTTCGCCGCCTATACCGCCCTGGCCGAGGTGCACGGCGTCGACTGGCGGCAGTGGCCGCGGGAGCTACGCCGGCCGGGGCCGGCCGCCTACGGCACGGCGGACCCGGCGCGGGTCGCGTTCCACGTGTGGCTGCAGCGCCGCTGCGCCGAGCAGCTCGAGGCGGCCAGCGCCGCCGCGGCCGGGATGGCGGTCGGGCTCGTGCACGACCTCGCCGTCGGCATCGACCCGGGCGGCGCCGACGCCTGGACGCTGCAGGACGTCATCGCGCGGGACGCGCGGGTCGGCGCGCCGCCGGACGCGTTCAACCAGCAGGGCCAGGACTGGGGGCTGGCGACCTGGCGGCCCGACCGGCTCGCCGCCACCGGGTACGCCGCCTACCGCGACCTGCTGCGCGGCATCCTCGCCCACGCCGGCGGCCTGCGCGTCGACCACGTGGCCGGGCTGTGGCGGCTGTGGTGGATCCCGCCCGGCCACGGCGCCGCCGAGGGCGCCTACGTGCACTACGACGCCGAGGCGATGCTCGGCGTGCTCGTCGAGGAGGCGGTGCGGGCCGGCGCCGTCGTGGTCGGCGAGGACCTCGGCACCGTCGAGCCCGTCGTCACGAGCACCCTGCGGCGGCGCAACATCCTCGGCTCGGCCGTGCTGTGGTTCACCCGCGACGACGACGGCGCGTTCGTGCCGCCCGAGCGGTGGCCCGAGAACGCGATGGCGAGCATCTCCACCCACGACCTGCCGACCGCGACCGGCTTCCTCACCGGCGAGCACGTGCTGGCCCGCGCGGAGGCCGGGGTGCTCGGCGGCGACGTGCGCGACGAGTGGGCGGCGGCCGGCAAGGAACGCGCCGCCCTGCTCGATCTCCTCGACGCCGAGGGGCTGACCGGCCCGGACAGCACCGACGAGGACATCGTGCTCGCCATGCACCGGCTGCTGGCCCGCACGCCGTGCCGGATCCTGCTCGCCTCCCCGTACGACGTGCTCGGCGAGACCCGCCAGCCGAACCTGCCCGGCACCACCGGGCAGTACCCGAACTGGCGGATTCCGCTGCCGTTGCCCCTGGAGGAGCTGACCACCGACCCGCGCATGCTGCGGATCGCCGAGCTGTTCGGCTCGCGGTCCTGAGCGGAGCGCGGGTCAGACCGCCGTGTACTGCAACGCGCGGAGCAGGTTGTCCGCGCCCTCCTTGTCCATTGCCGGGTAGGACAGGCGCAGCCCCTGCCCCTCGCCGGCGATGGCCAGGGTCACCGTCGCCATGAAGCCGCGCTTGGCCTCGGCGATCGCCAGCGCCTGCCGCGGCACCTCCCCGACGATCTGCGTCGTCGGGCGACCGGTCAGCCAGTGCGGCTCCAGCACCAGCAGCCGCTGGTTGGTCAGCAGGATGTAGAACGACTTCTTCTGCTGGTACATGCCGACCGTGCCGCCCGAGAGCAGCAGCGATGCGGCGGCAAGGGCCGCGTTGCGGGCGAGCGAGACCCTGCCGACGCGCGCCCGGCCGGTGGCCTCGGCCCGCTCGCCCGGCCCGAAGAGCGGCGTGGCGACGGTGACCGCCATGTCGTGGAGCTTCTGCCTCACGTGTGTCTCCCCGTGGCAGCTGTGCCCGCGTGGGGCGGGCGGTGAATGTCAGCTAGGGCACGCTACGGCCATTCACCTGCGTCAGCCAGCGACCGTTCGGCCGACGCCGTCGTCATCCGGGCGGCCGGGCGCGGGCGGGATCTCCTGCAGCAGCCAGGTGTTGCCGTCCGGGTCGGCGAAGGACACGTACAGGATGCCGCCGAGGTCCTGCACCTCGCCGGCGTCGACGCCGCGCGCCAGCAGCGCCGCGCGGGCCCGCCGCACGTCGCCGACGACCAGGTGCAGGCCGCGCAGCGTGCCCGGCGGCAGGTCCAGCCCGGGCAGGTCCTTGTAGAGCACGATCGAGCACGCCGAGCCGGGCGGGGTCAGCTGCGTGACCCGGGCGCCGTCGCCGGGCCGCACGTCGTGGTCGACGGTGAAGCCGAGGCGGTTGGCGTAGAACGCGAGCGCGGCGTCGACGTCCTTGACCGGCACCGGCACGAGCTCCAGCCGCATCGTCAACGCCCCGCCGACCTGCTCGGCGAGGTAGGCGTCCAGGCCCCCGTATCCGGCGTCCATGCCCTCGCGCATCCCGCTGTGCACGGCGGCGTCGCGGGCGGCGGGGGAGGCGTACCGGACCCTGGTGGTGATCCTGGTGCGGCCGCCGAGGTCGGTGAACGTGACCGTGTTGCGGGTCGCCGGCCAGTCGCCGCCCCACGCCTCGGTGCTCACGAGCCGGCCGGGCGGGTCGACCTCCTCGAACGTGCCGGTGATCGTCATCTCGGCGCCGTCGGCGGCCCGGTACACGTAGCGGTACGCACCGCCGGGGCGCAGGTCGACCTCGCAGACCGGCATCGTCCAGCCGGGCGGGCCGAGCAGCCAGTTCGGCAGGTGCCGCGGGCTCGTGTGCACGTGGAACACCAGGTCCCGCGGCGCGGCCACGACGCGGGTGATGCACACCCCGTCCTCGCCCTCCAGCTCGAACCCGGTCACGCCCAGCTCATCGCTCATCTCGTGGTTCCTCCGTCTCTTCCTGGTGCAATCCGTCCTGTACGAACTGCAGATACGCGTCCAGGCGCGCATAGCTGGAGTCCCAGAAGCGCCGGTACTCGGCGGCGAACGCGGCGACCTCGCGCAGCGGGGTCGCCTCCAGCCGGCACGGCCGCCACTGCGCCTCCCGGCCCCGCGAGATGAGCCCGGCCTGCTCCAGCACCCGCAGGTGCTTGGAGATCGCCGGCCCGCTCATCGCGAACGGCGCGGACAGTTCCTTCACCGTCGCCTCGCCCTCGGCCAGCCGGGCCAGGATGGCGCGCCGGGTGGGGTCCGCGAGCGCCGCGAACGTCATGCTCAGCCGATCGTCGGTCATGGCTCACCTAATCAAGTGCTTACCTAACCAAGTGGTTATCTAACCTCTTGGTTACCTAAGCACTTCACGGGGCCCGCCGTCAAGAACTGCCGGATCTTCACACGATCGCGGCCGACTCCCCGGGCAGCGTGAGCAGGCCCGCCTGCAGCAGCGCCGACTCGTCCGTGGCGAACAGGAGGTGCTCGGCCTGCAGCGGCACCGTGCGCGGGTCGGGCGTCAGGTTGGCCACCACGGTCCGCTCGCCGCGGCGGATGCGCAGCACCCCGTCGTCGTGCGCGACGCGCACCCGGTCCAGCCGCGGGTCGGACAGGCCCGGCAGCCGCTTGCGCAGCGCGATGAGCCGCCGGTAGAGCGCCAGCATGTCGGTGTCCATCGCCGCCCAGTCCAGGTGCGAGCGGGCGTACGTCTCCGGGTCCTGCGGGTCGGGCACGTCCCCCGGCGGCCAGCCGTGCGCGGCGAACTCCTCCCGCCGGCCCCGGCCGACCGCCGCCGCGAGCGCCGGCTCCGGGTGGCTGGTGAAGAACTGCCACGGGGTGCGGGCCGCGAACTCCTCGCCCATGAACAGCATCGGCGTGAACGGCGAGGTCAGCAGCAGCGTCGCGCCGACGCGCAGCAGGCCCGGCGACAGCGTGGCGGTGAGCCGGTCCCCGGTCGCCCGGTTGCCGACCTGATCGTGGTTCTGCAGGCACACCACGAACCGGTGGCCGGGGATGCGCTCCCGGTCGACCGGCCGGCCGTGCACCCGGCCGCGGAACGACGACCACGTGCCGGCGTGGAAGAACGCCGACTCCCACACGGTCTTGAAGCACTCCGGGGACCCGAAGTCGCCGTAGTACCCCTGCCGCTCGCCGGTCAGCATCGCGTGCAGCGCGTGGTGGACGTCGTCGTCCCACTGGGCGTCCAGCCCGTGGCCGCCGCCCTCCCGCGCGGTGATCAGCCTGGCGTCGTTGAGGTCGGACTCGGCGATCAGCGACAGCGGCCGGCCCAATGCCGTGGACAGTGCGCCGACCTCGACCGCGAGCTCCTCCAGCAGGTGCGTCGCGCTCCGGTCGACGAGCGCGTGCACGGCGTCGAGACGCAGCCCGTCGGCATGGTAGTCGCGCAGCCACTGCAGTGCGCTGTCGATGATGAACCGGCGCACCTCGCCGGAGTCGGCCTCGTCGAGGTTGAGGGAGCGGCCCCACGTGTTCGCCCCCGCCGACAGGTACGGGCCGAAGCGCGGCGCATACGCCCCGGACGGGCCGAAGTGGTTGTAGACGGCGTCGATGATCACCCCGAGGCCGGCTCGGTGCGCGGCGTCGACGAAGCGCTTCAGCCCGTCCGGGCCGCCGTAGCTCTCCTGCACGGCGTGCCAGCCCACGCCGTCGTAGCCCCAGTTGTGCTCGCCGTTGAAGGTGTTCACCGGCAGCAGCTCGACCAGGTCGACGCCGAGATCCTTGAGGTACGGCAGCCGCTCGATCGCCCCGTCGAACGTCCCGGCCGGGGTGAACGTCCCGACGTGCAGCTCGTAGATCACACTGCCGGGCAGCTGCCGGCCGGTCCAGCCGGCGTCGCCCCACGCGTAGCGGTCGTGCTCGTAGACGCGGCTGCGCCCGTGCACCCCGTCCGGCTGCCGGCGCGAGCGCGGGTCGGGCAGCACCCGCTCGTCGTCGTCGAGGCGGAAGCCGTAGTCGGTGCCGTGGCCCGCGGTGGCGTGCTCGGCGACCCACCACTGGCCCTCGGCCGTCATGGGGATGGCCTCGCTGCCGCTGTGCAGCACGACCCGGCGCGCGGACGGCGCCCAGACCCGGAACTCCACGTCAGCTCCTCACCAGCAGTGCGACCGGATAGGTGGCGAGCACGTCGCCGAGCGCCGCGGACGCCACCGCGCGCCCGGTCAGGGCATCGGTCCAAGCGCCACCGGGCAGCTTCAGCTCGGTGTCACCCCAGCCGCCGCCGGCCGCCAGCCCGACCGGCAGCCGGGTGGCGACGCTCAGCGCCCCGCCCCGGTCGAACGCCACCACGTGCCGCTCGGCCGGGCCGGCCGCGGCCACCGGCCGGTAACCGCCGAACAGCTCCGGCCGGTCCCGGCGCAGCCGCAGCGTGCGGCTGACGACGAGCAGCTTCGCCGCGCCGGAGACGTCCACCGGCGGCAGCGCGACCCCGGCCCCTCCGGCCGGCACCGCCGCCACGTCGAGCGCGGCCAGCAGGTCGCGGCGCTCGGCGAAGTCGACCGGGCGGCGGTTGTCCGGGTCGACCAGGGAGTCCTCCCACAGCTCGGTGCCCTGGTACACGTCGGGGACGCCGGGCATGGTCAGCTGCACCAGCTTCTGGCCCAGCGAGTTGCTCCAGCCGAACGGCGTGATCCGGGCCGCGAACGTCGCCACCTCCTCGCGCAGCTCCTCGTCGGCGAAGACCCGCGCCAGGGCCGCCTCCACGGCGTCCTCGAACGCCGCGTCCGGCGCCTCCCACGACGTGGAGCGGTTCGCCTCGCGGGCGGCCTTCTCGAAGTACCGCCGCAACCGCCCCTGCTCGACGGGCCAGACGCCCACCAGGGTCTGCCAGAACAGCTCCTCGAACGACGGGTCGGGCAGCGGGGCGACCGCGCGCCAGCCCCGCTGGACCTCGGCCCACTCGGCGGTGATCTCGCTGAGCACCGCCAGGCGGGCCCGCACGTCCTCGCCGCGCTTCGTGTCGTGCGTGGACAGGGTGGTCATGCCCGCCGGCCACTGCCGGTGGCGGCGCGCGGCGGCCTCGTGGAACTCCTCCGGCTCGACCCCGTAGCGCGAAGGGTCGCCGCCGACCTCGTTCAGGGCGATGAACCGGTTCCAGCGGTACATCGCGGTGTCCTCCACGCCCTTGGCCATGACGGCGCCGGTGAGCTGCTGGAAGCGCGTGCACAGCTCGTCGTCCGGGTCCGTGAGGCGCGGGACGAGCGCGTCGATCGCCTCGGCCAGGTCGGGCCGCTCCTGCCGGGCCCGGCGCACGGCCTCGTCGAAGACCTCCCTGCCGTATGGCAGGTAGGTTCGGTAGATATCGAAATGTATGGCAAGCTCGGCCAGTGCGGGCTCGGCGTCGCCGCCGGTCACCCGGGCCAGCCGGTGCAGTTCCGCGCCGAAGAGCCGCTGCGTGACGTCGCGTTTACGCTCGCGCGCCTCCTCGTCCCACGGCGTCTCCGGCGCCGGCGGGGACGCCGGGTCGATGAACAGACCACACACCTCGGCCAGGGCGTCGTAGCCGGTGGTGCCGTCGACCGGCCACTGCGGCGGCAGCGGCTCACCGCGCTCCAGGATCTTCTCCACCACCAGCCACGTGTCCGGCGCGGCCTCGCGCAGCCGCGCCAGATAGCCGCCGGGGTCGAGCAGCCCGTCGGGGTGGTCGACCCGGATGCCGTCGACCAGGCCCTCGCGCACCCAGCGCAGGATCTCCGCGTGCGTGGCCGCGAAGACCGCCGGGTCCTCGACGCGCACGCCCACGAGCTCGGTGACGGCGAAGAACCGCCGGTAGTTGAGCCGCTCGTTGCCCTCGCGCCAGCAGACCAGGCGGTAGTGCTGGCGCCCGTGGACCTGCTGGGGGGTGCCCTCGCCGGTGCCCTCCGCGATCGGGAAGCGGTGCTCGAAGTACCGCAGCTCGTCCCCGTCGACGCGCAGGTCGGCAAGCGACGGCGAGCCGAGCACGGGCACGACGAGCGGGCCCGTCTCCCAGTCGATGTCGAACCAGCCGGCGTACCGGCTGCCGCGGCCGTGCTTGAGCACGTCCCACCACATCGGGTTGGCGGCCGGCTGGAACAGCCCCATGTGGTTGGGCACGATGTCGGCGACGAGGCCGAGGCCCTGCCCGCGCAGCGCCGCCACGAGCCGGTCGAGGGCCGCCGCGCCGCCCAGCTGCGGGCCGACCAGCCGCGGGTCGACGACGTCGTAGCCGTGCGGCGAGCCGGGCGTCGCGGCCAGCAGCGGCGCCGAGTACAGGTGGCTCGCGCCGAGGTCGCGCAGGTACCCCGCCAGCTCCGCGGTCGTGTCCAGGTCGAAGTCCGGCCGGACCTGCACCCGGTAGGTGCCCGAGAGGCTCGTCATGCGGTGCGGTCCAGCACGACGATGGACCGGTCCGGCACCGTGATCGTCCCGCCGGCGGTGTAGGAGACGCTGTCGCGGGCCGGGCCGGCGGCGGTCGCGATCACCAGCTCCCACTCCTTGCCGTACTCCTGCTGCGGTACCACGAAGTCCAGCGGGTCGGAGTGGGCGTTGAAGCACAGCAGGAACGAGTCGTCGACGTGGCGCTCCCCGTGCGAGCCGCGCTCGGTGATGGACTCGCCGTTGACGAACAGCATCAGCGCCTTGCCGAAGTGGTCGTCCCAGTCCTCCTCGGTCATCTGCCGCCCGTCGGTGGCGAACCAGGCCACGTCCGGGATCGCCGTGACCTCGGCGCGGGCGACCGGCCGGCCGGTGAAGAACCGGCGCCGGCGGAACACCCGGTGCCGCTCCCGGAACAGCGCCAGTCCCCGCACGAACGCGAGCAGCTGCTCGTCGACCGTGTGCCAGTCGATCCAGCTGATCTCGTTGTCCTGGCAGTAGGCGTTGTTGTTGCCGCCCTGGGTGCGGCCCAGCTCGTCACCGGCGCAGATCATCGGCACGCCCTGCGACAGCATCAGCGTGGTGAGGAAGTTGCGCCGCTGCTTGGCCCGCAGCGAGCCGATCGCCGGGTCGTCGCTCGGCCCCTCGACCCCGCAGTTCCAGGAGCGGTTGTAGCTCTCCCCGTCGCGGTTGTCCTCGGTGTTGGCCTCGTTGTGCTTGTCGTTGTAGGAGACGAGGTCGTTGAGCGTGAAGCCGTCGTGGCAGGTGACGAAGTTGATGCTGGCGAACGGGCGGCGGCCGTCGTCCTGGTAGAGGTCGGCGGAGCCGCAGATGCGCGAGGCGAACTCGCCCAGCGTCGCCGGCTCGCCGCGCCAGAAGTCGCGTACGGTGTCGCGGAAGCGGCCGTTCCACTCCGTCCACAGCGGCGGGAAGTTGCCGACCTGGTAGCCGCCGGGGCCGACGTCCCAGGGCTCGGCGATCAGCTTCACCTGGTTGACGACCGGATCCTGCTGTACCACCTCGAAGAAGGTGGACAGGCGGTCCACCTCGTAGAACTCCCGCGCGAGGGTGGAGGCGAGGTCGAAGCGGAACCCGTCGACGCGCATCTCCGTGATCCAGTAGCGCAGCGAGTCCATCACCAGCTGCAGCGAGTGCGGGTTGCGCACGTTGAGGCTGTTGCCGGTGCCCGTGTAGTCGGTGTAGTAGCGGTTGTCGTCGTCGTCGAGCTTGTAGTAGTGGCCGTTGTCCAGGCCGCGGAAGCTCAGCGTCGGTCCGAGATGGTTGCCCTCGGCCGTGTGGTTGTAGACCACGTCGAGGATGACCTCGATGCCGGCCGCGTGCAGCGCCTTGACCATGCCGCGGAACTCCTGCACCTGCTGGCCGCGGTGCCGGCGGGCGTAGCCGTGGTACGGGGCGAAGAAGCCGATCGTGTTGTAGCCCCAGTAGTTCGACAGCCCGAGCTCGACGAGGCGCTGGTCGTGCACGAAGTGGTGCACCGGCAGCAGCTCCAGGGCCGTGATGCCCAGACGCTTGAGGTGCTCGACGATCGCCGGGTGGGCGATGCCGGCGTACGTGCCTCGCAGCTCCTCGGGCACGCCCGGGTGGCGCATGGTCAGGCCCTTCACGTGCGCCTCGTAGACCACGGTGTGGTGGTACGCCACGCGCGGGGCGGCGTCGTTGGCCCAGTCGAAGTACGGGTTCACGACGACCGCCTTCGGCATGAACGGCGCCGAGTCGGCCGTCGACATCCGCTCGGGGTCGGTGAAGTCGTAGCCGTACACCGCGGGATCCCAGTTGATGTCGCCGTCGATCGCCTTGGCGTACGGGTCCAGCAGCAGCTTGTGCGGGTTGCAGCGCAGCCCCCGGGCGGGCTCGTACGGCCCGTGGACGCGGAAGCCGTAGCGCTGCCCCGGCTCGGCACCCGGCAGGTATGCGTGCCACACGAACGCGTCGACCTCGACCAGCCTGATGCGCTCCTCGTTGTCGTGGTCGTCGAAGAGGCACAGCTCCACGGAATCGGCCACCTCGCTGAAGATGGCGAAGTTGGTCCCCTGTCCGTCGTAGGTCGCCCCCAGTGGATACCGGTTGCCCGGCCAGACCTGCATGCTCGCTCCTGCTGTCGTTGCCCGGCACCGCGGCGAACGGCGGAACCCGTTGCCACGGTGTTACGTGCGTCGAAAGTTCACGCACGGCTACGCGTGAAGCCGGTTGGTATATGCCCACCGCACCCAATAATGAATCGTGCCCGGCCCGCGGTCGGATTTCCGACAGGGACTCGGGATGAACCTCAGGCGAATTCAGCCGTGGCGCGCGTTTCAAACAAGGGGGAACGGATCATAGTTGGGCACATGCCCCCAGGATCGGTGATGACCTTCGGCCCCCATGCCTGTAGCACGCCGGCAGGATTCGAGTCCGAATGGCTGGTGACCGACGGCCTCGGGGGATACGCGACCGGCACGATCGCGGGACTGCGCACGCGCCGCTACCACGCGCTGCTCGTCACGCCGCGGCGCCGCGTCGCGCTCGCCGGCCTCGACCCGGTGCTGAGCGTCCCCGGCCGCCCCGACGCCCGCCTCGCCGTGCACGAGTGGGCCTCCGGCGCGCTGGACCCGGCCGGACACCATCTCCTGGAGTCGTTCGACGTCACGGACTCGGTGCCGCGCTGGCGCTGGCGGATCGGCGAGTACGTCCTGGAGCGCGAGATCGCGATGCCGTACGGGCGCAACGCGGTGGCGGTCGTGCACCGGCTCGTCGCCGCGCCGCCGGGCGCCTCGGTCCGCCTCGCGCTGACGGCGCTGTGCACCTGGCGGGACGCGGATGCCGAGCGCTTCCACGACGGTCCCGGCCTCGCCATGGACGGCACCGTCCTGGAACACGGGGCCTACCGCCTCGACGGTCCCGGCTGGAAGCCGATCGGGCAGTGGTACCACGACGCCTACCACCGCGAGGAGGCCGCCCGCGGGCTCAACCCCGTCGAGGACCTCTGGGCCGCCGGCACGTTCGAGGGCGTCCTGCACCCCGGCGAGACGCTCACCGTCACCGCCTGTTCGGACGGCTTCGACACGCCCCTGCCGCCGGGCCCCGCCGTCGTCGACGCGGCCCGCCGCCGCGCCCGCAAGCTGATGCGCCAGGCCGGCGCCCGCGGCACCGTCGACCGGCTGCTCGCGCTGGCCGCCGACCGGTTCATCGTCTCGGACGGGGGCGCGCCCGCGGTGATCGCCGGGTATCCGTGGCTGGGCGGCTACCTGCGCGACACGATGACCGCCTACGAGGGCCTGTTCCTGCACACCGGCCGCTTCGCCGAGGGCCGCCGGCTGCTGCGGGAGCACGCCGCGCTGGGCGCGCGGATGCGGGAGGAGACGCTCGACGACGCCGACGGGCCGCTGTGGTACGTCCACGCCGTCGAGCGCCACGTCGCCCGCACCGGCGACGACCAGCTGGCACGGGAGCTGCTGCCCGCCGTCGAGGGGGTCGTCGCGGCGTACACCAAGGGCACTCGCGACGGCGTGCGCGAGGACCCCCACGACGGCCTGCTCGCGCTCGACGCCGACCACGTCGGCCTCACCTGGATGAACGCGCGGCTGCCCCAGGGCCAGGACGCCCAGCCCGGCCCGCCGGAGCCTCACGAGGACGGCCGGCCCGAGGCGGTGACCCCGCGCGACGGCAAGCCGGTGGAGCTCAACGCCCTGTGGGCCAACGCGCTCGGCGCCGTCGCCGCGCTGCGGGAGCGGTGCGGCCGGGACGCCTCCGTCGTCCACGCGCGCCGCGACGCGGTCCGGGCCCAGTTCGTCAAGCGCTTCCGGGCGCCCGACGGCTGGCTGTTCGACGTCGTCGAGGCCGGCCCCGCGCCCTACCCGAAGGGCGGCAGCGGGGTGCACGACGACTCGGTGCTGCGCCCCAACCAGCTGCTGGCGTTCAGCCTGCCGTATGCCCCCGCCGCCGACGAGGCGCACCTGCGCGACAACGTGCTGCGGGCCGTCGGCGCCGAACTGCTCACGCCGCTGGGGCTGCGGACGCTTCCCGTGGGCGAATACGGGTACTGCGGTGTCCATCGTGGCGGCGTGTGCGCCCGGGACACCGCGTATCACCAGGGGACGGTGTGGCCGTGGTGGCTCGGGCCGTACACCGACACGCTGCTCGCCGCCGGCCGTCCGGCTGACGCGCTGCTCAGCGCCGTTGAGGCACATTTGGGCGAGTGCGGTCTCGGGTCGGTGAGCGAGATCGCGGAGGGTGACGCCCCCCACCGCCCGACCGGGGCGCCGTTCTCGGCCCGTTCGGTGGCCGCGATCCTGCACGCACGCACGGTGATCAGGCAAAACTGCAACTTGCAGGGAACGGCGAACGGGGACTCGCCGGTGGAAAAAACGAAATTGGCCCGCGAAGCCCGTCCGCGCGCGCGTCGGAACGCGCTACGGTGACAGTCGGCGACGAGAGGTATCCGCCATGCGCGTATTGATGATCGCCTGGGATTTTCCGTCGAGTGAAGCATCAGCCGCCCGCCGGGGCCGTATCGCCGCATTGTCGTCGGCCCTCGTCGCGGGTGGCCACGAGGTCACGGTGGTCAGCCGGCACCGGCCCGGCGCGCCCACGAACGAGACGTCCGGCGGCGTCCGGGTGGTCCGGGCCTGCGCGCCGCCCCCGCTCGACGACACCGACCTCGGTCACACCGACCTCGCCCACACCATGGCCGTCAACCACCTGCTGGCGGAGGCCGCGATCCGCTCCGCCCCCGCCGCGGGCTACGAGGTGATCCACGCCCACGACTGGCTCGTCACCCACGCCGCCGTCACCCTCAAGGAGCTCTTCGGCATCCCGTTCGTCGCCACGCTGCAGGCCACGGAGGCGGGCCGGCAGCACGGCTACCTGCCGGGCGAGACGAGCCGCCGCGTGCACTCGGTGGAGTGGTGGCTGGGCTCGGAGGCGTGCCGCGTCATCGTGCCGACCGAGTACCTGCGCTGGGAGGTCCAGCACCTCTTCGACGTCTCCGCCGAGCGCGTCGACATCGTGCCGAACGGCATCGACCCGGACATCTGGACCGCCGAGCCCCGCGCCGTGCTCTCCGCGCGTCTCCGCTTCGCCGGCGAGGGCCCCCTGCTGGTCTACGCCGGCCGCCTGATCGCCGAGAAGGGCGTGCAGGACCTCCTCGCCGCCATGCCCGCGATCCGCGAGCGCCACCCCGGCACCCGCGCCGTCGTCGTCGGTGACGGCGACTACCGCGGCACCCTCATCGAGGAGGCGCGCCGCCTCAAGCTGCACCGCGCGGTCTCCTTCCCCGGCACCCTCGACCAGCACACCCTCGCCGCGGTCCTGGCCGCCGCGGACGGCTTCGTCATGCCGAGCCGCTACGAGCCGACCGGCACCGTGGCCCTGGAGGCCGCCGCCTCGGGCGCCGCCCTCGTGGTCGCCTCCACTGGCGGCCTGGCCTCGATCGTCGAGCACGGCGTCACCGGCATCCGTTTCCCCGCCGGCGACCCCGACGGCCTGGCCGACGCCGTCGGCGCCCTGCTGCAAGACCCGATGTTCGCCCAGACCCTCGCCTCCCGAGCCCGCCGGATGGTCCGAGAGCGCCACTCCTGGCACGCGATCGCCGCGCGCACCGCCGCCGTCTACGGCGTCGCGGTGGACGAGTCCCCGGCCTTCGAGGCCCGCCGCCGGGCCGCCGTGCTGGACAGCGGCCTGCCGGTCGTCCTCGTGCCGCCGGGCAACCTGCTCGCCGACCCCCCGCGCGTCCCGGTCGGGGAACGCCCGTCCAGCCTGGTCCGCGCCGCCGCCGAGGAGGCTGCCTGGCAGGCCGGCGCCGACGCGGCGAGGGCGGCGATGGCCGCCGAGGGCAACCCTTGGACGGCGGACGCCGCTGACCGCGAGGCCGCCGACCGCGACGCCGCCGCACGAGCCGCCGCGGCCCCGTTCGACGTGGTGATGGCCGCGATAGAGCGCCGCTGACCTTGCGCTTGCTGGTCGATGCATCGCCGCAGGGCCGTGCCAACGGCATCGGCCCGTGATGGCCTGGGCGTCAGAAGGCAGGCTCTGGAGCGGACGAGTCTCACTAGCCGTCGTGCGGGCATTCCGCAATACGCCGTACGATGCTGGCTGGTGCCTCGACGGCCGGCCTCAGCCGCGCCGCCGAGGAGCCCGGGCGGGGCGTCGCCGCCGGTGGCAGAGGGTCCCTCGCAAACGGTGACAGACGCCGACTGGCCCTGCAGCCGGCCGTAATGGATCAGGTGAACTCAGGTAGCGAGTGCACCCGTCGTTCGGCGAGGTCCGGCAGGTGCCGGGCAGCAGCCACGAAGTCGTTGTCGTCGTGCAGGACAACGAGTCCGCGGATGGCCGCACAAGCGCAGAGCAGCAGGTCTACGCAGGACAGCGCTCGATGCGCCCCGGCTCGCAGCAGGCGATACTGCGCCGACTCGACCCACTGCCACGCCGTCTTCGGTATCGGAACGTCCGGATAGAGATCAACGAACATCGAGGACATTTGCTCGTACTCGTCGAGGTTGCGGGCGGACCGGCGAAACTCGGTGCGTTGAGGCTGGCACGATCCGATCGCGTGATCGGAGATCACGGTGGTCCAGCCTGCCCGCACGTCCGGGTCACGCAGCAGTCGCCACAGGGCCGACGAGTCCACCAGGTAGCGCATCACGCAGCGGGCGCCTTGCCAGCCGAGTGCATTTTCTGCCACCCCTCGTAGTCCCAGGCTTGAGCTGCGGCGACGTAGTGATCGAGCGCCGCGATGCGGCGATGCCGAGCTGCATACTCCCGCAACGCGAGGTTCACAGTGTCCTTCTTGCTCCGCGCGCCAGACAGTCGCATCGCCTCGGCCAGCGCGTCATCGTCAAGGTCAATTTGAGTAACCGTCATCATGACTCCTGTGGACGATGTACATGGCGTCGATACATTACCAACATAGCAGGCGCTGCCCGCTTGTTGCCGGCCCGGCTACGGCTGGGCGGCGTGCGTGGCCAGCCAGTCCTGCAGCGGGCGGCAGCCGCGGAGGAACTCCTCCACGTGGGTGCGGGCCTTCGCCGTGCCCAGCCAGGGCTTCAGCGGGAACTGGTGCCACGCGATCAGGCCCTTGTGGCGCAGCAGTCCGGCCCGAGGGTGCTCCTTGTCGAAGCCGCGTGGCACCGACTTGAGCTGCTCGCGCGACGTGACCGACCAGCCGCGCGCCTCCAGGCCGGCGACGATGACGGCCAGCCGCCCGCCGGTGAGGTCGTCGGCGACGGACTGACGGTAGCGGGCCAGGCGGGCCGGGTCCATCATGTACGCGCCGGCGCCCGCGGCCAGCCCGTGCGCCGTGAGCTGGATGTACCCGCCGCGCTCGAACGACGCCGCGCACGACGTCTTGTACGGGGACTTGTCCGCGCTGAACCGCACGTCGCGGTAGGGGCGGAAGATCTTCGCCGGCCCGAACTCGGCCTCGAGCTCGGCGAGCAGCTCCGTCATCGGGCCGCGCACCTGCTCCTCGTAGACCGCCTTGTGCGCGGTCCAGTACGTCTTCGAGTTGTCCGCCTCGAGCCCGTCGTAGAACTCCAGCGCCTCGACCGGCCAGCCGTGGAACGTCACGAACAGGAGCTTACGACGACACCAGGTGTCAGCCGGCGCGGCGGCGGGCCCGGCGCATGGCGAGCTCGTCGCCGGCGGCGAAGGCCTCGTCGGTGCTGGTGCCGGTGGCCGGGGGCGCGGGGAGTTCCTCGCCCGTGGCGGCGGCCTCGGCGGGCAGGTGCGACAGGGTGCCCTCGATCTCCTTGAACGCACCGGCGATCGCGATGCCGAAGACGCCCTGGCCGCCCTGGAGGAGGTCGACGACCTCTTCGGGGGAGCGGCACTCGTAGACGGTGGTCCCGTCGGAGATGAGCGTGATCCCGGCGAGGTCACCGACGCCGCGGGAGCGCAGGGTGTCGATCGCCTTGCGGATGTTCTGGAGGGAGACGCCGGCATCGAGGAGGCGCTTGACGACCTTGAGCACGACGATGTCGCGGAACGAGTAGAGGCGCTGGCTGCCGGAGCCGGCGGCGTCGCGCACGGAGGGGACGACGAGGCCGGTGCGCGCCCAGTAGTCGAGCTGGCGGTAGCTGATGCCGGCGGCGTGGCACGCGGTCGGGCCGCGATAGCCGACGTCCTCGGCCTCGGCGATGCTCGGTCCGGCGGCGGTCGTCGCGGTGCCGGAGGCCGTGCGTGAACCCGTCTGTGAGGGCGTCACCTGGGCGTGCTCAGGGGCATGACCGGATGTCCCGGGATCGGGCGGCTGTTGCATTGCGACCCACCTCCAGCGTCAACACCCGCAACCCTATAGCGCACCTTGAGAGTCAGCGGGGATGTAACGCCGCGACACGCCGCGTGCCGGTACACGAATCTTGCGCGCCGGCGGGCGGCGGGGGTCCACCGCTGGCGAACGGCGCCTCGGCGGTGCGGTCGACCCACGCTCGACGCTACCCGGCGAGCGGCCTCCCGGCGTGCGGAGCCGCGGAACCCCACCCGGGTGAACCGCGAGCCCCAGAACGGGGGACCACCCGGTGGCCAGCAAATCACACCAATGATCGCCCCGGGTCGCGAGGGTCGGCGGCACGCGCGGTGTCCGGTGGTGCCTGCCATGGCGCGCGTCGGGGCCGTTCACTCCGGGATGGCGCTCAGTCAACCGCGAGCCTCGGCTCAGTCAACCGCGAGCCTCGGGGAGCTGCCGCCCGGGCAAGTGCCGGACCGTCCTTCGCGGAGGGCGGTCAGCCGGCGAAGTCCTCCGGGCGGACCTGCTCCAGGAACTCGCGGAACTTCTCGACCTCGTCCTCCTGCTCGTCCGGGATGACGATCGCGGCCTCGGTCAGGACCTGGTCGGCACAGCGGATCGGGGCGCCTACGCGCAGGGCCAGAGCGATCGAGTCGCTCGGGCGGGCCGAGACCCGGACGTTTTCGCCGATGACGAGCTCGGCGTAGAAGATGTTGTCGCGCATCTCCACGATCTCGACGGCGTGCAGCGGTGCCTTCAAGGCTGCCAGCATGTCGCGCATCAGGTCGTGGGTGAGCGGCCGCGCCGGCTTGACCCCCTGCTGCTCGTAGGCGATCGCGGTCGCCTCCACCGCGCCGATCCAGATCGGCAGGTAGCGGTCGCCGTCGACCTCCTTGAGCAACACGATGGGCTGATTGGTGGGCAGCTCCACGCGAACCCCGACCACATTCAGCTCTCGCACTGCCGCCGCCTCCGTGTCGACTACCCTCTCCCTGCACGTTACACGGACACCACCGCAGTCGTGCCACTCGCAAGGCCGGTGTGGTGGACCGAGTGGTGAAGATCGCCCGCGGGACCGCAGCGGAGATCGGCTATTTCCCCAGGATCTCCCGCAGCCCCGCGCGGACCAGGGCGGCGTGCACGCGCTGGGTGAGCGCGGCGAGTTCGTGCACGGTGTCGGCCGCGCGGGCGCGGCCAGCCGGGCCGTTCTGCCTGGTCATCGGGGTGATGAGCTGGCTGAACAGGCCGATCTCACGGTCGGCGGCGGTCCGGTACGCGCGCAGGTGCCGCGGCTCGAGGCCGAACTCCGCCAGGCGGGCCGCGGCGGTGGCGACCTCCAGGGCGTCGGCGTCGTAGCCGCTGCCGAGGCGGGGCTTGAGCAGACCGTGATCCTCCAGCGCCTTGAGCCCGGACTCGGCCAGCCCGGTCTTGGTCAGCAGCTCGTCGCGGGTGAGCCGCACCTCGGAGGGAGGCTCCTGGGGTACCACCGCGGAAACTTCGGCGAGGGGCTCCCGCATCGTGGCCAGGTGCTCGCGAATGACGCGAAGCGGGAGGTACTGGTCACGCTGGGCGGTCAGCACGTAGCGGAGCCGGGCGATGTCCGTCCAGGTGTACTTGCGATACCCGGCCGGGGTGCGCCGCGGCTCGACGAGCCCCTCCGTCTCCAGGAACCGCAGCTTGGAGATGGTGACGTCCGGGAAGTCGCCGCGCAGGTGCGCGAGGACCTCGCCGATGCTCATGAGACGCTCACCCCGGGTGAGGTCCTCACCCGGGGTGGCAGAGTTCCAGGCGGCCGCCGACGCCGTCATCGCCTCAGCTCTCGTCGGGGCGCGGTCCTGCCACGAATACGAGGCGGAACTTGCCGATCTGGACCTCGTCGCCATTGCTGAGCGTGGCGGCCTCGACACGCTCCCGGTTGACGTACGTGCCGTTGAGGCTGCCGACGTCGCGGACCGTGAAGGTGCCGCCCTCGCGGTGGAACTCGGCGTGGCGGCGCGAGACCGTCACGTCGTCGAGGAAGATGTCACTGTCAGGGTGCCGGCCGCTCGTCGTCACGTCATGGTCGAGCAGGAAGCGCGCGCCGGCGTTCGGGCCGCGGCGCACCGCGAGCAGAGCGGTGCCAGGCGGCAGCGAACCCGACATGCGCGTGGGGACCATGTCAGTGTCCGGCCCCTCGATGGCATCCTCAATGGCGCCAAGGTTGAGCGTGGACGTGACGTCGAGCGGGGGGAACTCGTCGTCTGGGCGCGTCATCGAACCACCTCACGGTCGTATGTCGGTGTCTACCGGCTGCATTCCACGATGCATAGGAAGGATGCATCAGAATGCCGGAAACGCATACGGTTGACTGGGCGAGCCTAGTCACGCCCGAAATATCGGGTCAACCGGACGCGCGGCAAATGGACTGGCGGAAATTCGGGGGGTCAGCCGACGGTCAGTTCGCCGTAGGCCTTGGCGTCGAGCAGGGCGTCGACCGCGGCCGTGTCGGACACCTTGAGCTCGACCAGCCAGCCCTCGCCGTACGGGTCGGAGTTGACGAGCTCGGGCGAGCCCTCCAGTGCCGCGTTCACCGCGACGACCTCGCCGGAGACCGGCGCGTAGATCTCCGACACGCTCTTGGTCGACTCGACCTCGCCGATCGCGTCGCCGGCCTGGTGGGCGGAGCCGACCTCGGGCAGTTGCACGAACACGATGTCGCCCAGGGAGTCCTGTGCGAAGTGCGTGATACCGACCTTGAACGTGCCCTCGCCGGCCGGGGCGAGCCACTCGTGTTCGGCGGTGTACCGCAGATCCTCGGGAACCACGTGAGTCCTTCTTCGTCAGGCGGGCTTGGCGTATTGCAACGCACCGGCAGTGTGCAACGCGGTCACGTGCACCGGATCCGCTTCGCGCACGGAAACCGTACCGCCGTGCTGGCGAACGCTGTCCACGACCCCTCCCGGGATGTTCAGCGCCGTCCGCATGGTGTCCGGACCTCCGATGACGGTGATCGTATACGGCGCGGCGAGCGTCGTCCTGTCGACCACGAGCCGGCCCCCTTCCGGGGCGTCCACGAAGTACGTCGAGGCGACGATGCGCACCGCCGGCCCGTCCGCCCCGGCGATCTGCATCGCCTCGGCGCCGGCCCCGCGCAGCTCCTCGATGGCGTCGAGGACCGTTTCGGACTTTATAGCGTCGGTACCCTGCATGAGGTCGATCCGCAGCCCCGGCCCCTCGGCCGGCAGGGTGCCCGCGAGGATCCCCAGCTCGTCGGCGCGCTTGCGGGCGTCGGCGAGCGCGGCGTCGCGGCCCTGCGCGCCCGAGTCGAGCTGCCGCTGCGTGTCCTCGAGGTCGCCGATCTCGAGGCGCAGCCGCTCCTGCTGGGCGTCGAGGTCGGAGAGGATCCGCACGAGGTCCTCCGGCCGGGCGGAGGACAGCGCGGCGTCGGACCCGCCCGCCTTGACCTGCACCGCCACGGCGAAGCCGAGCAGCGCGACCAGGACGGCGATGACGAGGTTGGCCGGTTTCTTCACGGTTCAGGCTTTCCTCACGTCTCAGGCCCGGAACAGGTGACGCCGGATCGCCGCCACATTGCCGAAGATCCGCACGCCGAGCACGACCACCACCCCGGTCGAGAGCTGCCCGCCGACCCCGAGCTTGTCGCCGAGGTACACGATGAGCCCGGCCACCAGCACGTTGGCCACGAACGACACGACGAACTGCTTGTCGTCGAAGATGCCGTCGAGCTTGGCCCGGACCCCGCCGAACACCGCGTCGAGCGCCGCGACCACGGCGATCGGCAGGTACGGCAGCAGCCCCGGCGGCACGGTCGGTTCGAGGAAGATGCCGGCCGCAACCCCGATGGCCAGGGCGATCACGGCGATCATCGCGTGGGACCTCCAGAGGGAGAGGGCGAGGGGCTTCTGGCATAGCGCAGCGGCGGCTCGGCGGCCGCGGGGAGGGTCAGCTTCGTGCGCTTCTTCACGCCGAACTGCATCCGGTACTCGTCGACGAAGCGCTTGAAGCGCTTGGCGGTGACGGACCGGCCGAAGGTGTCGGCGATGTCCGGCGGCCCGATCGCGGTGACCTCGTAGGGGCTGGTCACCGGCCGGAAGTCGACCAGGATCACGCCGCCGGCGGTCCGGATCGTGCTCGTCGCCGTCAGGCGCTGCCCGTTCACGGCGATGGCCTCGGCACCGCTCTGCCACAGCCCGTTGGCGATGTCCTGCAGGTCGCGGTCGAGCACCAGGCCGAGGTTCTCCTCGGCGGTGCGGCCGGTCACCGGGTCGACCTGCGCCGGCGCGTCGACGACGCGCACCGCCACCCCGTCGCCGGTGACCTTGCTCGTGCCGGTCCTGGCCGCGAGGTCGCGCAGCCGCGACGCGTTGTCACCGCCGTCGAGCGCGTCGCGGGCCTGGTCGACCTGGGCGCGCAGCTCGGCGGCGCGCCGCTGCAGGTCGTCGGCGGTGTGCTGGCGCGAGCGGACGTCGGCCGCCAGGTCTTCGCGGGCCTTCGTGGTGCCCGGCGCGGCGGCGACCACCTGGTGATAGGCGACGGCGAGCAGAAAGCCGATGGCGAGCATCGCCACGGCCGTCAGCCAGCGCCCGGATCGCGGCGGTGCGGCGTCTCCGCGACGGGCGGCCGCCGCGGCATACCCGGGGTCGAGCGGGTTGCGGAACAGCTCGCCGAGCAGATCGTCGCGGCGGGGCAGGGTCACGCGCCCTCCTCGCTCCGCTCGTCGGTTGCGTGACCTGAAGGCTGAGCCAGCCGGTGCCTGGCCCCTCCACCCAGTCTGGCTCGATGCTGCTTCGCGAGGATCGAGCCAGACTGGGCGCCGCTTCGCTCCGGGCCGGTCACGGTACCCCGGCGGCCGCGGCGCGTCCGGCGCGCACGTGGACGGCCGCCTGGATGAAGTAGAAGACCGCGGCGACCCAGTACAGCACGATGCCCCACCACAGCAGGGCCCAGCCGCTGGGCTGCGCCCACGACCGCGCCGCCTCGCTGAAGTGCGCCAGCAGCATCATCGGGAAGCCCATGAGCAGAATCGCGGTGGCGGTCTTGCCCACGTAGTGCACGGGCGGCGGCCCGTGGCCGAGGAGTCGCAGCACGACCAGGCACAGCACCATCACGGCCTCGCGCGCGAGCAGGGCGATCGTGAACCACCACGGCACGATGTGCTCGAACGTCAGCGCGAGCAGCGTCGCCAGGATGTACAGCCGGTCGGCGAGCGGGTCGAGCAGCTCGCCCAGCCGGCTGACCTGCTTGAGCCGCCGCGCGGCGAACCCGTCCACCCAGTCGCTCAGCCCGCCGACGGCGAGCACGGCGACCGCCCAGCCCGTCGCGTCGGTGGCGAGGAACAGGTACAGGAACAATGGCACGCCGAGCAGGCGCATGAAGCTGATGAGGTTCGGGACGGTGAGCACCGGACCGAGACCCTGCCGGTCTGCCACGCCGGAATGCTAACAGCCCGCACGGGTGACGCTGTGCAGGCGCGGCTCGCTGCACCGGTCGCTACTTGAGCAGGGCAAGCGTGAAGTCGCCCGCCTGCGGGTGGTAGCCGTGGTCGAGGACCCACCGGCCGGTCAGCGCGCCGGCGAATCGGGCCACCACCGCCGGGTCCACGTAGAGCTCGTCCGGTGCCCTGGCGGCCTCGGGGCGCTGTGCGCTGAGGAAGTTCGTCGCCACCGCCCGCCGGGAAATGTCGTACATCTGTTCTAAGATGGTGAGGTAGTAGAGGGGGTCGTCCGGGTCCGGGAACTGGAAGATGCCGCTCGCGAAGACGTAGTCGTGGCGGCCCTCGGGGGCCTCGGGGGCATGGCCCGGGGGCAGCAGGGCGACGTTCGGGACGCCGCGGGATGTGGCCAGTTCGACCATGCGCGGGTCGAGGTCCACGCCGGTGTAGTCGACGGGGAGGTCCATGGGGAGGTTCACGGAGCGCAGGTGGAAGTAGAGGTCGGCGGGGCCGCAGCCCCAGTCGAGGACCGAGCCGCCGCGGTAGCCGGCCGTGCGCAGCAGGGCCTCGAAACGCAGGCGCTGCAGGTCGGCGCTGCCCCAGCCCGCGATCCGCCACGTCGGCCCGTGCAGGCCGGCGTGAAACGCGGTGATGGCGGCCGCGCGGGATCCGGATGGCGCGGCCGCGGACGGCGCGGGGCGGTCGGCGCCGCCGGTTGGGCTCAAGCCGCCGGCTGGGTTCGAATCGCCGGTTGGGTTCACATCGCCGCCTCCGTCCAGGCTCGGGCGAGGATCTCATCGACCGTCTCGGCGGGGGTCTGGTCCGAGGTGTCCAGCCACAGGCCGATCCGCGGGGTCCGGTGCCGCAGGCCGGCGTCCAGGGCCTCGACGGTCCAGTCGGTGTATGCGGTCTTCGCGCGGGCGGACTCGCGGGCGGCGACCGCGGCCGGGGAGGGGGCGAGCACGACCACGAGCAGCGGGCGGTTGCGGATCGACCCGATCAGCTCGGTCAGGTGGGGGCCGAGGACGACGTCCTGGGCCACGACGGTGAAGCCGGCCTCGAAGTAGGCGTCGGCGACCTGCGCGGTCAGGCGGTAGCGCAGGCGGAGCTGGCGTCCGGCCTCGTCGGCGGCCTCCGGGGTCATCTCGGCGCGGCCACGCACCACCATGCGGCGGAACACGTCGCCGCGCACGTGGACGGAGCGGGGGAGGCGCTCGGCCAGGGCCTGGGCGACCGTGGACTTGCCCGCGGCCTGGATGCCGGTGATCAAAATGCGTAGCGCGCAGACCCCCGGCTTCAGCCGTGGGGTTAGGGCATCAACTCCGCACGAACAGTAGATAGATACGTGCTGTATACTGTTTCTGTGTCCGTCACCCTGCGGTCGAACAGCAATGTCGTCTTCCAGTGCGCCTTCCACGTGGTGTGGTGCCCGAAGTATCGGCGACGGGTGCT